>JAGBUF010000192.1 GCA_017630975.1 Paraprevotella sp.
AAACGTGGAGTAGAGGACGGTTGGCAGGATGGTGACCGCATCTATCTTATTTTGAAGGACAAGGATGGCAACAATGTTCAAGCTTATGTAGCTTACGACGCTGTCAACGATGCATGGGGACAGGTGGAATATGATGGCTACAAAAGCTATCTTACTTGTACAGAACCTCGTTTGGTGGAGGCTTATTTCTTTGATGGTACAACTAATGTTACAACGACCGATATTACTTTTGATGCTACTACCGGTGTCTATGCTTGTTTGGATGGTGCCTATACCTATCCGTCAGATGGTGACCTTTATGTGAATATTGAGTTAGTTCCCCTTACAAGCCGCATTCGGTTTACCGGTGAGGCAGAAAAATATATGATTCTTGAAGGCGTAAGTACTTATGGAAGTTTCTCAAGGACAGAAGGGTTGTTAGAAATTTCAGAAAATTCAGTTTACACCATGATACAATCCAACGGCTCTTCTCCTTATATATATTGTTTGTTTAGTACTCCTTCAGAACCTACTTTAACAATAACGAATGATGGTAATACTTTTCAAACTGTTTTAGAGAGTGCAACAGATGTTTTGCAGCAAGGAGTGAGTGGCTTTATGGCGATGCCGACTCTTGACAGACATAGAGGTTGGAAAACAGTATCAACAACAGCAGTGACAAGTGTGAGTTTGGATAAGTCTAAGATTATTTTTGATGTTATAGGAACAGAAGTAACATTAAATGCAACCGTGTTACCAATTGAAGCGACAAATTCAGAAATTTCATGGTCTTCTTCTGACCCATCTGTGGCTTCAGTGTCTTCATCTGGTGTTGTAACAGCTTTGCAGATTGGTACAGCTACTATCATTGTTACTTCTAAAAGCAATTCTATGATAAAGGCAGAGTGTGTGGTAAATGTGGTTAATGCAAATGGGCATGACTATGTTGATTTGGACTTGACATCCGGAACATTGTGGGCAACGATGAATATCGGTGCCGATTCTCCAGAGGATTATGGTGACTATTTCGCATGGGGCGAAGTGTCGGGCTACAATAGTGGTAAAACCTCTTTTTCATGGCAAACATATGAACTGTGCAATGGTACTGGTACAAGTATAACCGATTTTTGTACAGATAGTTATTATGGTACGGTTGATGATGCTCCTTTTCTAGATAATGACCATGACGTTGCAGACAAGCAATGGGGTGGTTCATGGTTTATGCCATATAGTGAACAATTTGAGGAATTATACAATGAATGTACTTGGACATGGACCACGATGAACGGCGTATCGGGATATAAGGTTGTAAGTAAAAAGAATTCTAATTTTATTTTCTTTCCAGCGGCTGGGCGTCGTTCTAATACCGCTCTTAACTATTCTGAAACTAGCGGCTACTATTGGTCTAGTTCGCTTAATATGAACTATAACAACCAAGCATACGATTTGTATTTCAGTTCTAGTAATGTCTATTCGGCAAACGATGATTATCGCTATTACGGTCTAAGTGTTCGTCCCGTCATCCCATTTTTTTAATAAAATAAATTAGCTTAGAGATATAATAAAAGCATATAAAAGATGAACAAGTTATTTTCGATTCTCAGCTATCATGTTGCTATAGCTGTAATTGGTTGTCTCTTCTCCTGCACGAGTGAGGAAACACCGCATTTTGAAGAAGAGGCTGACTATAAAGGTTGGCACAAAGTGAATGTTAGGTTGAATGTGTCACGTGAGCAATTTGATGTGAACAATTCCATAAAACGTGGAGTAGAGGACGGTTGGCAGGATGGTGACCGCATCTATCTTATTTTGAAGGACAAGGACAACAACAATGTTCAAGCTTATGTAGCTTACGATGCAGCCACCGATTCCTGGGGTCAGGTGGAATATGATGGTTACAAGAGTTATCTTACTTGTACAGAACCACGTTTGGTAGAAGCATATTTCTTCGATGGCACGATCACAGTTACAACGACCGATATTACTTTTGATGCTACTACCGGAGTCTATGCCTGTTTAGACGGTACTTATACCTATCCATCGGATGGCGACCTTTATGTAAGCATCGCATTGATGCCTATTACAAGTCGAATTCGTTTTACGGGTGAACAAGGAATGGATGTTTCTGTGGGTGGACTGACTACTTATAAAAGTTTCTCTCGTGTTACCGGTACTTTGACCCCTTCAGTGGAAACTGTAAGTAATAGTGTTTCATCGACCGGCTATACACCTTATATATATGGCACTTTTCAGAATGTTTCCGAACCGAAGCTCATTGTTAGCAACAATGGTTATACTTTTCAAACCATTTTTGAAAGCGGTTCTTCAGTGCTTCAAATGGGCAAGAGTGGTTATATGACAATACCTACAGTAGATAGTCACAGAGGTTGGAAACAGATTTTTCCGGTACTAGACTTGAGTCTTAACGAGACTATTTATTATATGAATAGAGGAGCATCCTTTACGTTGGTAGCATCCGTATCACCCAATGATGCGACGAATAAAGAAGTTATGTGGTCGTCTTCTGACACGTCAGTAGCTTCAGTGTCTTCTTCAGGTGTAGTTACTACCTCTACATATAAATATGGCACAGCAACAATCACTGCGGTTTCTAAGGAGAATCCTTCAATTACGGCCCAGTGTGTGATAAGTATTATAGATGATAATGGCTATGATTTCGTTGATTTAGGCTTGACATCCGGAACATTGTGGGCAACGAAGAATATCGGTGCCGAAAGTCCGGAAGATTATGGTGACTATTTCGCATGGGGCGAAGTGTCGGGATACGACGATGGCAAAACGTCTTTCTCATGGAGCAACTATAAATGGTGTAATGGCTCTAGTTCGACTATGACAAAGTATTGCACAAGTAGTAGTTATGGTACAGTGGATTATTTAACAGAGTTAGATTTACAAGATGGTGATGATGTAGCTTATGAGCAATGGGGCGGTACATGGTGCATACCGTCGGAGGCACAGTTTAAAGAATTGATAGATGAATGCGCTTGGACATGGACCTCGATGAATGGCGTATCCGGTTATAAGGTGGTAAGCAAGAAGAATTCCAATTCTATTTTCTTCCCGGCGGCAGGTTCTCGCACCACGTCACTTAGCTATGCGGGTACGTATGGCATCTATTGGTCGCGTTCGCTCAGTGCGGACTACAGTTACAAAGCGTATGACCTGTTCTTCAGTTCGAGCGATGTCTATTTGTCGGACGGCACCCGCTATTACGGTCGAAGCGTGCGTCCCGTCATAGAGGTCTCAGAATAAGGCATCCTCCAAAACGCAAAGAAATAACCAACGTTTTGTGTACTTGGGGCTCGTAGAGGGCGGGCACCCCAAGCCCGTCCCGGTAGAGTCCCAAGTACACAAAATTTTAATTACAAACCTTATATCTTAAGATTTTGGATATTTTTCAGACAACAATAGTAAGTATATCATTAGTAAAACCGAATTAAATAAAGACAAACCATGAGAACGTTTTTCACATTCCTATTATTCTTGTGTTTTCTTAACGCGTCGGCAACCCGACGGGCGTTGTTGTTTGGGATTGGTGATCAGATGGATAAATCGTGGGCAAAGATACATGGCGATAACGACCTTTTTTACGTAAGACAGTTGCTGATGGATGCAGGATTTACCGATGTGGTACAACTGAAAAACAGAGAAGCCACCAAACAGAGTATGGTGCGAGCATTTATCGATTTGGCCAACAGATGCCGAAAGGGTGATGTGGTGTATATCCATTATTCTGGTCACGGACAACTGATGACCGATTTGGATGGTGATGAAGCACTGAGAACCACAGCACGTCATGGAAGGTGGGACGAGTCGTGGATTCCCTATGATGCTTACATGAATTATGGCGAATGTGACAAGGGGGAGAAACATTTTTGCGATGATGAGGTAGACTTCTACCTGACAACTATACGTGAACGTATCGGGAAAAAAGGAAAGTTGATTGTGGTAGTGGATGCTTGTCATAGTGGGGATGCCACTTATGGGGAGGAAGAAGAAGCGGTGCGTGGTGTAGGGGTGGCTTTTGACATACCGTTGAACAATAACGCTTCTTCAGCTGTAGTGAAGAAAGAGCAATGGCTCTCAATAAGTGCATGTAAGCCCTATCAACTGAGTACGGAACTAAAAGATTTGAATATAGGAAAACTTACATACGCGTTGTATTCCATCGGTAAACGGTTGTTCGCGATGGATAACGAAGAGTTGCAAGGATTGTTGGATGAATATATGGAGATGAATAAGGGACGATTTCCACAAAATCCAGTGGTGAGTGGCGAAAAATAATTTTATAAAGGGTTACTTTTTACAATAAACGACTTTAACAAGCAGAGGAGGAAAACAAATGCAGTTGACAACATTCCCCTTTATCAAGAGTAAAGAATTTACAGACATGGAAGTAATCAGTGGGTTACAACGTCAGGACCGAAAGGTTGAAGAGTGGTTCTATAAATCTGCCAAACGATATTTTGAAGCACATTTTAATGAGGTGTTCTTTGATAAAGATAAAAAACAGGAGATATTTCAGACAGCATTCTTGAAATTGTGGACAGAAATACAAAATGAGAAGATTACACTGTATCATGGAACGATATGCCGACAACAACGCAATGGCGAATATCAACCCATGACTTGCAGGTTGACAACATTTTTAATGACCTTTTCGAAGAATGAATATCGAGAGATGGTCCGAACAGAACATTTGGTCTTGGTCGATGATTGGATAGATAAAAGTGATATGACATCTGCTACGGTCGTAACCTTTGAACAGGAAGAAGACGTTGAAACACAAAAGAACAGAATAGTGGATGATTGCTTGCAAATGATGTCACCGCGCTGTGTGGAACTGCTCACATGGTTCTATTATGAAAATAAGAGTTTGGATGAAATAATGAATTTGAGAAAAGACGGCACTTATAGTAAGGATGGTCTGAAGACTGCAAAAAATAAGTGTATGACAAAGTTGCGCTTGAAGGTAATGGAAGAATGCAAAAGATTGGCATTATAAAAAAGTTAGGCTATGAAGAAAACCATAAAACAAGAAATGACACATGACGAGCTGACTTGTCGAATAGTACAACGATTGGCTGAACGTCAGAGAAAAGTGAAGCAAATGGAAGAATGGGAACACCATGCAGGAACCTCCACTAAGAGATTTGTCATGACTGTAATGTCGGTTGCCGCTTGTGTCACTTTGCTGTGGCTTCTGATTCCATCAAACAGCGTGTCAGTGGTTGATGAGTTGGGCATTCGACCGGACATGACTGAGTTTCGCAGTGCATTGCCAGAACTTTCTGCAATACAGCAAATGCTGGACGCATCCGAATATGAAAAAGCCTTGATTGTTGTGCAAAAAATATTGAATCAGTCTGATTCTACTTTACAGGTTCTTAAGTCGGAAGATATTCCATTGGAGGAAGATGTTGAATATGAAATGCACTTTGAGCGCGTGATGAATAGTGAGTTGAGATGGCTTTATATATATCTATTAACAAAATCCGAGCGGTATGACATTGTTTTAACACAGTTGGAACTTTATATGAAAGATGAAAGCAATGCACCGCATATAGCAACAGCTAAAGCGCTGTATGAAACAATTAAAGAAAAAAATAAAAAATAATTGCTTGGGGTAGGGTTACTTTTCTTTTCCCTTTGCTTTAATAGGCAAATTAAATCAGCAAAATAAATATTAATCTTAAAAAATGGAATTTATGAAAAAGGTATTTGTAATGTTGGCATTAGCCATGATGAGTTCAATGACAGTATCTGCTCAAGATGCATTGGAGTTAGCAAAACAACAAAAAGAGTTGAATGAGATAAACATGAAATTGTTGAATTCAAAGCCAACAAAAGATGCAAAGAAACAGGCAAAACAATTGAAGAAGCAAGGATGGCTTGTGCCTGCGGGTGAAAAATCAATTGAGAAACAATTGACAGAGAGTCAATTACTTGGAGAAGAATTGATGGTCGATGAGGCAGGAAGTCCGACAAAGCGTTATATATTACATACTTCTAATCAGGTGTCTGGTACCTATAATGCAGGTTATGCAGCTGCGCGTAACGCAGCAACGGTGGAATTAGCTGCTAATATCAAAACGCAGGTAGCAGCAGCAATGCAAGCCAAGTTAGATAACAATCAGACTTCTGCAATCAATGCTGTTACAGTTGATAAATTTAACGAACGAGCAAAATCTATTGTCGATCAATCTCTAACCAATATGCGGACTGTAGTAGCTCTTTATAGAGTGCTGCCGAACAATAACTACGAAGTGCAAGTACGTTTGGTTTATGACAAAAAAGAATTGGCTGCTAACTTGAAGAGAAAATTACAACAAGAACTTGAAGTGGAAGGTGACGAATTAAACAGTCTTGTGGATGAAGTACTGAATGGTAAATTATAATCCGACATGAAACGATTAATAACAATCATTTTGGGCATGGGGCTTTGCATAATGCAGGGTATTCATGCCCAAAATAATAAATCCCTGCAGAAAGCCTTTAATGATTGGAAGAAGGGGTTGCATGAGGAATTCAATGATTTCCGTCGTCAGTGTATGCAGGAATATACGGATTTTATGAGCAATCCTTGGAAAGAATTTAAGGAGTCAAAACCTGTACCACTTCCAAAAGATGACAACGTACCACCTGTGGTAATTCCAAAAGGAGAGAAGATCAATAAGCCAGTAGCGCCTAATCCTATAAAGATAGACGAGATAATAAGTCCTTTGCCGATTACCCCACAACCGGAACCGGTCAAACCTATTGAGGAAGTGCCTGTAGAGAAACAATCATACTTAGATTTTACATTTTTTGGTACACAGGCCCGCGTAAGATATGACGTAGGATTGCAAATAAAAATAAATGGAGTAGGAGAGCAAGCCGTCGCAACTTCAATGAGAAAGTTTTCAGACAAGATTAATGACAATACGATTATTGACTGCCTGCAACTGAGAGAGGATAAACAGTTGTGTGATTGGGCTTATTTGCAAATGTTAAAGGAATTAGGTGATGCAGCTTTCGGTAAAGGAACGAATGAAGCTACATTGTTCTTGGCATACCTATATATGCAATCAGGATATAAGATGAGACT
>JAGBUF010000193.1 GCA_017630975.1 Paraprevotella sp.
ATGGGCGACAGCTGCTGCCAATTCCAGCTGCGGAGTTGGAAATGCATATTTCGGCGAATCGACCGGCAGATGATACTGCATCAGGAATGAATTGAAACCTGCCGCCAACAATTGCAGAACCACATCGTTCTTCAAAGGTGCAGCAAATGTCACACGGGCAATATCCTTAGTCGGGTTAGGCGAAACACGGATTTGGTCTATTTCCACTTCATCCACACTTGTTGCTTTCACAATACGGATGACACCATCCTCGGCAAAGGTTGACAGATCCCAAGCCAAACCTTCCGCCGGAGCTGCAGGTGTAACTGTGACATCACCTGAAACATTTAAAGACGTGTATCCATCGAATACCTTGATTTCTTCACCTTCTTCATACGTTCCTCTCGCATATACGATATTGATGGTAGGCGTATTGAGCGACACTCTGCCACTCACCTCAAACTGATCATAGCGCGTTCCCGCTTTCTTGATAGTAACAACGCCACCCTTTTGCACATTCAAATTACCTGTAACATATCCGGTGGCAGCTGTTTTTTTGGATGGATTGGCCACCAAAGAGCCACCTCCACGAATGGTTAGAGTGCCGGCCCTACCTTTTAGATCAATCGTAGCACCTTCGCGCACAGTAACAGCCCCTGTCAATGAAGCACTCGCATCCAACACCAACGTACCGCCCAACACATCAACACCGGTTGCCGAAGTGTTGGTCAATGTCCATGCACCATCACCATACTTTGAGATTTTGGCATTGGTGGAGAACGTTCCTTTATAGGTTGCGTCCTCATTGTTGTAACCAATCTCATACGTACCCATGCCTAAACTGCAGGTCGTACTCTCACTTGCCAACGAACCGATTTTCGTTGTCAGATTGACTTCTGTTCCACTTCCGGCTTTTGTATGAACCAGATATGCATCGCCTTGCAGTACGACTGATGCCTTACTCAAATCTGTTGCCTTCACCAAACGGAATTGTCCGGACGTGATGTTCAACGTACCACTGAACGCCGACATATTGGTAGAGACGTCGCCACGCACATAAGGGAATGAGATGTACAAAGTTCCTGCACCCGTCAAGTTCCCCTGAATAGAACAACGCTGACCACCGGCCATCGTCACGGATTTACCTTCCGGTATCTCTAATGTATTATTAAATACCGGTATGGCAGATGTTGTATTATTGTCAAAAATACGAATGGTACCCCCCAAGGCGGTAATCTTAGACGTTGGCACTCCGAAAGTGGTATTCCATGTTCCCATGGCCAACGTACCACCCGTAATCACAGTACCCCCACTCCACGTATTATTACCACTGTAGGTAATGTTCAGTTGTCCTGTTCCGGTCTTTATCAACGTTCCGGTTCCTTTAATGATACCCTTGAACGAAGTTGCTCCTGAAGGGATTTGTATGGTCGCAGAATCAGTCAAAGTAATGCCTCTATTGGTGGAGGTATTTGTATTATCTATAATCAATGTGGCCTTGCCTATCTTCAGATTTTCTGCACCGGACGATGCCGCACCGAACGAACTTGGCATACCACCATCTGCCAATGCAGAGACGCTCACCGTTCCTCCGTTGATAATGGTTGCACCTGTATAATCGCTCTTGTTGACTTTCAGTGTCAACTTTCCTTTTCCGTTTTTCACTAAAGAACCGCTACCGCTGAATCCGCCATCGCCCGTAAACATATAATTCTTCGTTGAATTGTCCACGCTGATGCTTGCCACCGGCATCAGTTCATTGACGATGACACCTGTAGAGGTCGCATTGTCCGTAAACTCGACTGCATCATTGGCAACGAAAGACGTTGCTGTCCCATTTAAGTCAAAGTTCGAAACAGAATAGTTCCAGTAATTATCCTCATATCCCATCCATTGCACACCTGCTGATGCCGTTCTTTGTTCATTGATAACGAGATAAACCGCACCATTTTCGTTCAGTACTTCGCAGAACAAACCCTTCAAACCATTAATGCTGAAAAAGCTCGTTTTCCCATTGAACGCCCCACTGTATTCTATGAGTTTATATTTGCCGGGCAACGGAGCAGCATCGGACGTTACGATGGTAAATATGAGCGGAGCAGTCACATTCAAGTCGCCCTCCACTTTGACCACATCAACAATCGGTTCTGCACCTGAAGTCTGCAAGTCCATCTCCATATATACCTTTTTATTGATGTCAAGACCTTTTTTGAAAGTCATGGAACGATTGGGAGCAATACGACAACCTTCAACATTCAAAGCGCCCTCGAAAGTTATATTGTTGATACTACCATTTCCACTCAACGTACCTCTTGCCCGTAAGGACACGTCGCTCTTCAACTCGGTATTAACTTCCAACGTACCTTCCGAGATATAGGTAGTTCCTGTATATTCCATCGGTACATCCACCTTTAACGTTCCTGCCTGACTCTTCCACAAGTCCATCTCACCGGACAATTTACCACTACCAGCCAAAACAATGGTTTGTCCTTTCACCGGCATAGCATACAAAACACTCGGACGCATTTCTTTGGTCATGCTAATCTCTCCATCAGAGTTCAAATCCAACAACACACTTTTGCCATCTTCATACACAGCTGCTGCAGAGCGTTCATAGTACGTCAAGTTGTCGGTCGATTTCCATATCACGTCTGTCACCATACAAGGTGGCAACTGAGGACGGGGCATGTCATAACCTAAATAGAATCCTGTGTTCGGACTCTGATAATATCCTTTCGTGGTACATTGCAAACGATATGCAGGGTCTTCCTGCAAACTATAAATATTGTTGATGTTCGTTGTGAAATCGGTTGTGAAACCGACAATTCCTACACAGACTCCATTCTCCTTGTGGAGCAACACCAACTCCTCACGCCAATCACCGATAATGTCACCCCAAAAAGCTGCACGCTTGGCATAGACCGTTACATAACGCCAACCGCTCAACTTGGCAATTTCAATAAGGCGCCATCCTGTAGAAAAGTCCTGTATATAAACATTATAATGACTATCACTCGTCTGCACGATTTCACGGTCATAATCGCCATCCCACCAGATGCCTTCTGTGGGATAGGGTGCAGTATGCTCAGGAATCAGTTCACCTTTTGCATCATAAACTCCACCC
>JAGBUF010000194.1 GCA_017630975.1 Paraprevotella sp.
TGGGTGGCTGTTCAAGTGGAACGCTGCGTAGAGGAATCATGTACGGAACCATCAACAATTTTGGCAATTACCGCTGATCCTGTAACTGTCCAAGCTTCTCAAACTGCTGCTATTTCTGTCACCGGTGGTAATAATGGTCCTATTGCATTCACTGTGACTCCTGCTACGGGTGCAGTGACAGGTAATGATGGTGCTTACTCTTTCTCTGCTACGGAAGTGGGTGACTACGTCATCAATGCTACGCAAGCTGACTTTAATGGTGTTTGTGGCGGAAATGCTACTTGTGTTATTTCGGTAACAGCTATTGGTTCTCTCACGGCGCCTACTATCACGGCTACTGACCTAAACGGAAATACAGAGAATGCATTCACCTTCTGCGAAACGGATAATGATGACGCACTCAAGGTGGAGGCAACAAGCCCGGAAGAGGGTGTCACCTACACTTACCAATGGTATGTGAAGGAGACGGACTCTAATGTGTTTACTGCTATAACCGGAGCTACCGAAGCAATCTATCCTCCTACCATGGATGGAACCTACTATTGCGAAGTGACGGCTAAAAAACCGGGTTATGCATCGGCTTCTGCTAAGTCAAAAGAATGGACCATCACCATCACACAATCTACAGCGATTATATCACAACCTACAAGTGTGGCGCTGGAAGGTGGACAAGCAACACTGGAAGTGGAAGCGGAAGGTGAAAACTTGCAATATCAATGGTACTCCTGCGAGGATGATGATAAAACAAATGCACAAGCTATTGCAGGAGCGACCAATGCGTCTTACACTACCACCCAAACGGGCTACTACTATGTGGTGGTAAGCAGTGATTGTGGCGTGGATAGAACATCCGACGTAGTGGAAGTGACTAAAGAAGTGGAATACTGCTTTAATATGACTGATTTGATTAAAGCGAAAAAAACCACGATTAATAGTCAGTCTGAATTAACATCTACTCATGCTACAATTACAGGGGGTACAGTGTTGTATGATAGGGTTGCTGGTGAAACTATGGAATTGAATGAAAATGGATTGAAATTCAATTCGAATAGTGACTATTTGAAGGTGACTTTAACGGAAAGTGCACTGGCAAATGGAACTGTGATAGAGTTTACTTATTATGTGGGTTCAACTGGTAGAGGTATTAAAATACTTAAATCAGATAAAACAACTGAAATTTGCTCGAATGCTAAGACGGGTTCTGCTGGAACAGCTACTTATAGTTTCACTATTACAGAAGAAATGCAGGAGGAAGTATTTTATATTACAAGAGTAGGTGGTACGGCTTACTTGCAATCACTCAGAGTCTCAGATTGTGGTGCTGTATGTTCAGATAACACTCCTACACTCTCTGCTTCTACAAATAACATATCTGCTTCGACCGAAGTAACGCTCACAGCTTCAAATTATACCGGTGGTGCTACATTGAGCTTCTATAAAGAGGGTGTGGCTGAGCCTTTGCAGACAGGTGCCGGAAATACATGTACAGTGACAGTGGATGTTACTTCTACTTTCTATGTGGTGGCTGTGAACGATTGTGAACGTAGAAGCGAGTCTGTCACTGTGACATTCACATGCGGTACTCTACAACCGAAAATCATTCAAGTGGGTGGTGTGCTGGGATGTAATGAAACGGTAACGCTGAAAGCAGTAACGCAAGAGGGAAAGGATATCACAGGTGATGATGGTACTTTACAATGGTACAAAAACGGTGTGGCAATTGACGGAGCTAATGATGCTACTCTTATACTTAATCTGGAAGATGTGGGAGAATACACTGTGTCACTCACTGATGGATGTATGGCGATGAGCACCAACACGGCTGTGGTGTCAAATGAAGTGCCGGAACCGGAACTGGAAGTGCTTGCTCCGCGTCAATACTACCAATTGAACCATGACTATACGGAAGAGCAACAACTTCGTTACTTAATGAAACTCACGCTGCCGGAAGGTACGGATGTGGCTGGTGCAACGGATGGCGCATACCAAATAACGGCTACTCTGGAAGAAAATACATTGGACGCAACTCAGTTTGTGGAAAATAAGATTGAAGAGGGTGTGTATTGGATTATGCTCAACTTGAACAGCCTTACTGCAAATGCTGATACGTATGGATTGGCTGCGGGGAATATTATCTCGATTAAAGTAACGCCTTTAAATCTTTGTGGTGAATATCCGGCTGAATTGGCACGGACAGTGGAAGTGAAAGTGACCGATAAACCTACATTGGCGTTTATCGTGTCAGGGGCGGATGGTAATGGTACGAAAGAAAAGAAAAGTCATAAAGTGAATGGTGACTTCTTGACGGGATATAACAAAGCTGACCTTTGCTTGCAAACGGGTACTACATCCTTTGATAATACGCAAGAATTGCCGCTATACACCTATTTGAAAGAGTATTTTGAAGTGGTGCCGGTTAATGGATACGCACCTTATAATTATTATAACTATGATCCGTTTGACATTGCGCTGCTCACTGACTTCCCAAAAACAAAAGCGGGGGTAGGAAATGATACGCTGATCTCAGCTGCTAACCTTAATGCACTGGCTGACCTCGTGGACAGAAAACCATTGCTATCACTCAAAACACACATGGTAAATACGGCTTTGGGTGCATGGAGTGAAAAAGGATTTATTGAAAACCCATTGACTACTAAAAACCAAGTGAACATGACTCTGCTCTGCCATGCGCATGAAATGTTTAAAGAGGACATTAGCATTGCGCCTGACGATGAGGGTAATGTACAAGTGGACATCCTTACACAAGTGGGATTTGATGCGAATAAAGGTATGCAAGGGTTCCGAGCTTTGGCTTCTACCAACTTTATCAATATTGCTACAACGGTTAATTCTGCTGATAATACCAACCTCGTGGCTTGCTGCGAAAGACAAGCTAATGTGCAAGCACGTATGTTGCTCCTCTCTATCAACGCGGATGCTACATCGTTTATCTCGGATAATGGTAAGATTGTGATTCGTAATGCCCTGCACTATTTGTTGCAAACTGACCCAACGCATGTGAGTGACTGCTCAATCGTGTTTGATAATGGTGGTGGGGTTGGAAGAACAGTGACTTTGAAAGGAACAACATATACAAGTGGTGACAATGAATGGGGTAACCCTGCCAACTGGAGTACATCTACTTTGCCAAACCAAGCGAATAATGTGTTGATTGAAGCGAATTGCCAAGTGACTAATGTACATTCACAGACTGGGGTAGGTGTGTATGGTGTGGCTAATGTGAGAATCAATGAAAACTATACCTTGACAATCGCTCCGACAGGTGGTATTGTTTCTACCGGTCTCTTTGCGGTGTATAAACCGGGTGAAAAATATAATGCTATACAAATTACTGACCCGAAATATGTCACTGTGCAAGCCAACGAAACGAATACAGGACTTTTGATGCACTCGCATCAGGAAACCCTGCATGCCACGGTGCAAATGTACTCACCGGCTAATCATGATAAAGAGGGTGGATATAACACTGCCGGATTCCATAAGGTGAAAAACTATACCGACGTGGCTGTGCCGGTGGAAGTGGATGCTACTTTCTTCCAAAACAATGGACATGAAGCGCAATACTGGAAATGGAATGAAAAGGGTACGGTTGGATTTGAACGCCAAACAACGGGTACGGTACCACACTTCCAGGGTGGATGTATCTCGCATTGTGACCCACAACTCTTCTCATTCGCAGGACAAGTGGCACTGGCGAAAGATCATCCGTTTGAAATGACCTACACCGAAGGTGGATGGTATGGTATCAATGTGGTGGGCAACTCATGGACTGCACCTATTCAAATTCTTGAACTGACAGCTGCTGACTTTGGTTCTAACCTCGAACAAACCATCTATATCTACAACACCGGACATGATGCTGAGGCTGGGACGGGAGTGGCTTCTCAAGCTGACTTCTCCACTCCAGGACAATGGATGGCTGTTCCTATTGAAACAGCAAAAACAGGAGATTGGAATGGACCGAAGGTGATACCGGCTATGCAGGCTTTCCAAGTCTTGACTCTGTATCCATTGGTGACTCCTGCGGATGGTGAAACGCAAGCGGAATCGCAAACGCTCACTATTGGATATAACAAACACATCCGATGCAGAGGGGCTGTGAATGGATTGACGCAAAAACTCTATGCTCCGCAACGTCCGAAGAAAGCTCCGAGAACGGGACTGCCTTCTACGGCGGAAGTGCTCATGCCGGACCCAAATAAGGTGGATACTTTCGTAACGCCCACTATGCTACGTGTGATGTTTGTGGCTGACTCTGTGAAAACGGATGTCTATCTCTTCGAAGATGACCAACGCTTCAAGAATGGTTTTGATAATGGATGGGATGGCACCTACCAAAATGATGAAACGGTGAGCGGTGCATACGTACTCACGGAAGCGGGTAATATGGCCATCTCTGCTCAACCTTATCTGGAGGGTACTACAGTGGCTCTGAAGAGCAAGAAGACTACGACCTTCCAATGTACATTCAAATACACAGGTACAGAAACACTCTATCTGAATGATACCAAACTGGAACAATCTACCAAGATTGAGGAAGGGGCTTCTTATATGTTTATGGCTTCACCGGAGGATGCGCCGAATCGATTTGTTATTTCTGCTGAGCCATATCAAGGAAGTATAACCGGCATGGCTGGCGTAGTGATGGTGGACAATGCATTGGTGGTGAATAATCCGCTCCAAGAACCTTTGAGAGTGTTTATATATGACGCTGTGGGTAGAACGCACCATGTGTACGACACCAAGGCGGCAATGGAAGAAATCAATCTGCCGAATGTGCCGGGTGTTTACCTGATTAGAGTGAAAGGCGAAAATACGGATTTGGTTCATAAAGTGGTACGCTAATAGGGGAGGACATGACGATGAAATATAATAATATGAATAAAGATATGCGCAAATGGGGAATAGTATGGGTGCTCGCTGTGATGACGCTCGCGAACACAGTGGCACAAAACTATAATCTGCAATCGGATTATTTAAACCAAATGAACATCGGATTTTATAAGGTAGAGGCGGAAGACCCTCAACCTTATATACCGATGGAACCTTCTAAGCTGATGGACTTCCAGCCTACAGTGTCTTCTGCTTCATGGACCAGTGTGCTGAGTGATTACCTGAATGGAGGGGGTACAGGAACAAACACTTCTTCCGGAACGGTGAGAAGGGCTTCTGCTGCAGTGAGAAATGTAGGCGGAGGTGGTGGAGTGAATGCCGCAGGTGCTGCTACTTCATTGCTCAACTCGGTGATGGCTACTTCGTCATCTGGTGACGGAGGGGTAAGCGTAATGGCTACGAGACCTACACCGGGAGGTGGAGGAGGAGAACTTGCTCCACACCCGGATGGTGATGATGACCTGCCAACTGACATCCCATGCCCCCTCGGCGAAGGACTATGGACTCTACTATTCCTCGCCGGAGCATACACACTCAAACTCCTCAGAAAAAGAAAAAACAACGACTAACAACAACACAAGCGGACATCAGTCCGCTTGTGTTATATATAAGGTATACATAAAGTATATATTGTCCAAAGCATATAAGGATATAAGAATATAAGAATATATAAGAATATATAAGGTATATAAGCATATAAGGGTATAAGGTATAATATAAGGTATAATATAAGGCGATAGGTGATGGGTAATTCCCTATCCTCATATCCTCCCTATCCCCCAACTCCTCACTAGTCCCACTAGTCCCCCCTAGTGCCACTAGTCCCCCCTAGTGCCACTAGTCCATCCACCACCTCGCTTCGCACAAACTCTACCCCTAAGTAAGGACGAGCGAGGTATTTGTACATTTTGTTTATATAACTCTTTCTCATATACAAGTGGTAATTAAAAAAGCACTGTCGCCGCTTCAAGGGGGACGAGTGTAGCGTAGTGCAACGAAGCGGAACGGAGGGGGTCTTTCTATATACAACGTCCCCGACACGACGGAGTGTCTTTAGACTCTACCCCTAGGTTAGGGGTAGTCCCGCATGGGGAGGGGGTCCGTCTCCAGCTCACTATCCTCATAACCCCATATCCTCACTAGCTCGCCTCGCGAGCGTCCTATCTCTCAACCACTTACACAATCCCCTGAAAAAAATATTAAAAAAACATTCTCAATTTCTTGTGTATATGAAAAACTTGCAGTACTTTTGCACCCGCTTTCGAGAACGGCACAGCGGTGCTGAATCAGGGCCTGGCAAGCGAGCCAAGTTTTACCGAAAGCAAAATTTTTTTTGCAGAAATTTTGGCAGTTCAGAAATTTGCCTTATCTTTGCAGTCCGTTTCGCTCAAATTTGGATATTTAGTGAAGCACACGCCACTTAGTGGCAAGCGATCTTTGGATGACTGGAAAATCAAAAACGAAAGATGTAGTACAAGAACTCAAATATATATTTAGAGTCCTCGATTCAATTTCTTGAAAACCGAACACTATAAATCTTTTTATGGAAGACCGTCCGGGCTAAGATATAAA
>JAGBUF010000195.1 GCA_017630975.1 Paraprevotella sp.
ATAGTGCTGTGGGCGAAGGCTTGTGAAGTAAACGTAACCTCCGGTGTGCGGGTGTTGGGTGGAAAGAATGTGGTTCATCATGGCATGCTCGTAGAAGTCGGCATACTTGGCATCTTGTCTGTCTGCAAATAGGTCCTCCGTCAATTTCATCATGTTGTTGGTGTTACAACTTTCCGGTCCGTCGGGGTGGGTGGTATATTCAGAGCCACGTGATGCGGGTAGGAAATGTTCACTAATACTGTTACCACCGATGGCAACGGTACGATTGTTCACCACTTCGGTCCAGAAGTTATGCGCCGCCTTGCGGTATGAGTTGACTGTGGAGGCTGTGCTCTTGTTGTCCTCCTGTGCCAAACGTGCGAAACCGATGTACTTGGGCACTTGTGTATTGGCATGTTTGTTGTCCAAAAAAGTAGAGTTGACAGTCTGCATGTTTGTCACCATGGTTTGGTGTGAATATCGTTTTGCGGCTGTCAGGTATTTCTCGTCGCCGGTCATCTGGTATGCGTCAGCATATACTTCGTTGATACCTCCATGCTCGGTGTTGAGGATGTCCTGTACGGTAGCATCGTTGAGTTTGGAAATCAGATTGACACCCCAGTCGCACAGTTTCAAAAAACAAGTCTTGGCTTTTTCGTTGCCACCATACATCCAAGCGTCGCGAAAGCCGGCGTAAACCTTGTGCATGGTGTATAATGGTACATTTCCGCGGTTGTTGTTATATGCAGAAAGATTATTGTTGTAAATACCTGTCCAAACGTTATTGTCGGGTAGACCGCCAATATATCCGTAAAGTCCGTTGGTATTGTTGTCGAACACTCTTTGACATTCGTCCATCTTATCCACCATGTAATCCATGCGCTCTTTTAATCTTGCCTTCATCGCTTCATCACGTGATGCTGCATAAGCGAGTGCCAAAGCTGACAGGTAGTGACCACCGACATGACCATCCAGACGGAAATTGCCTGATCCCCAATTGGAGAAATTGGGGTGTTGCGCCTCCCAACCGGAAATGCCGGCTTGGCGGAAGTAGGGAGTAAGCAAACGATCAACATCATATTCCAGTAAGACGCTGTCGTTCAGTTCCAAGGCGTGTTTGTACATGCCTTCGTTCAATGTCACCTCTTGCAGGTCGAACAATCGTGGATAGAGTTTGCTTTGAGCTTGCATTTGTGCTGATGCCGAGCAGATGAAAGCACAAAGCAAAATGGTTCTTAGTTTCATCGTTTTCATGTTCTTAGATGATTATAAGGTTATTGTATATACATTTTTTGCAAATATACGTATATTTTTATTACGTAACAATAATGCTTCTGAATTTCCGGATGGCGTAGCTGCCCTTACATTTCATTCATAAAAAAGGAGTCTTGTCGTGTGTGGCAAGACTCCTGATTGAAGTGCGAAAGAGATTTATTCCTTGTTATACGAGTCCAATAAAATGGATATTCGTTTGGCATCTGCGCCCGAGTAGTAATGGACGTCTGTCAGCGGATAGAAGAATCCGGCTTTGTATTGAGAAAGTTGTAAAGTTGCAAAATGGCAATCTTCAGAAATGAAAATGTCCAACCTTACTACGTCACGATATGATTTGGTGGGTTTGATGCAATCGGGAATCCCGTCCATATTGATGATAGATGTCAAGGTTTTCTTTTGTTTCTTGTCAAAATACAAGTGGTGCTCCTCGACGGAATCCTGCAATGGATAGGAAATGTTGTAGACGGATTCCTTGAAACATAGTACCAAACCAAAAATAGAAATGCCGATTCCTGTGGTCATGATAAGGATACGTATACTCGTCTGATAGTTATTAAAAGCGAACGAGGAACTAGATATAATCACTCCTAAGAGGATGAAAATGACGGCGGTGATGCAATGGTGTAAGTCTATCTTCTGAAATGGCTGTGTTACCTTGTTTGACACGCGTCCGAAAGTTAATATAGGGGTAAACATAGTTGTGGTCTTTAGATTTATATATAGATGAATTATTGGCATGAGTCGAATTTGTTACTCATGCGAAATCTGTAAATATAGGAAGTGGCTAAATAATGACGCGGTGCAAGTTAAATATAAAATAATCGCACGAATTGTTACATTCAAAAGGTGTTTGTATGTAAAATGGCTTGTGGTTATGTGCCATAGTATAATGCTTGATGAAGAAAGCGTTTTTTATGAGAATGAGATTCTTCCTAAAGTGAGCGTATGTGTATAATAATCGTTTGGGACGAGTGAAGACAATTCTCTCTCCCAGAGATTTGTTGATACATTCAGCTTTGGAGTAGGGAGGTCTTTGGGTGGAAAGATCAGGTTGAGAGTATTGTGCGATTTTTTCTACTTTCCTTTCTCTGTCACTACTGGTGGCAGGGTTCTTTGCTGAGATGTGTTCTATAGCAAAAATCAGCAAAAAAGGCAATATGTACCTTAAGAGCTTTGTCATACGGTGCAAATGTAGTTTTTTCTTTTTTTGCTCAAAATAGTATCCTTACTTTTTCACTTTTTTTATACAAAATAATTCTTTATGGGGTCTTTATTATGCGTTTCTAACATTTAGAGTTTGGAGGGTAAAAGTGGTTTATTGGTTTGAAAAAGTGGCAGAAAGGTATGAAAAATCACATATATCTATACCTTGTGGAACCCTTATAAATAAATAATCCCCCCGCAATGCGGAGGGATTATAACACAAAAACTAAACTAAACTTTTAACTAAGCTATCTTCAACGTTTCACAACGTCTTTTAAAACATAGGCAAAAGTATGCAATGTTTTTTTATTGTGCAAAAAAAATTACAAAAATATTGTTGAAAATAATTACTTAGAATTCCTTTCCGGACTATAATTGGGTGCTTTTATTGATAAGGTAATAGTCCAATATAGTCATGGCTGCCATGGCTTCAACAATGGGGACAGCGCGGGGTAAAACACAAGGGTCGTGTCTGCCCTTAGCCTTGAAAATGGTGGCATCTCCGTTTTTGGTTACGGTCTCCTGATCCATCAATATGGTGGCCACTGGTTTGAATGCTACCTTGAAGTAGATGTCTTCACCGTTGCTGATACCTCCTTGTATTCCTCCGCTATGGTTGGTGCGTGTTCCTATCTTGTCATTCTTCTGGCAAAAGACATCGTTTTGCTCACTACCACGTTGTTCAACCCCTGCAAATCCGGCTCCGTATTCAAATCCCTTCACAGCATTGATACTCAGCATGGATGCTCCAAGTGCAGCGTGTAATTTCCCGAAAACGGGTTCACCCAATCCAATGGGGCATCCCTTGATAACACCGGTGATAATGCCCCCAATCGTATCTCCCTTACTCTTGACTTCGGATATCAGCTGTTCCATTTCTTGAGCTTTATCTGCATCCGGACAACGAACAGGATTATCTTCAATGCGGGATAAGTCATAATGGGTATAATCGTGTTCCAATTTGATGTCTCCGACCTGTGAGGTATAGGCATAAAAACTCACGCCTATCTGGCGCAATGCCAATTTTGCCAAGGCGCCTCCTACACAGCGGGCGATGGTCTCGCGGGCAGAGGAGCGTCCCCCACCGCAATGGTCGCGGATGCCGTATTTTTTGTGGTAGGTAAAATCGGCATGCGACGGTCTGTACAAATCCTGCATATTGTCGTAATCGGCAGAATGTTGGTTGGTGTTTCTGACCAGGAAACCGATGGGACATCCTGTGGATTTGCCTTCAAAAATACCTGATAAGAATTCTACTTCAT
>JAGBUF010000196.1 GCA_017630975.1 Paraprevotella sp.
AAGGTAGCAAGAACAAATACGCCATGGTTGGATTCCGTTGCTGCAACACATTGAGTGAGAATGGTTCTGTTGCCCGTGGTATCTGCGTATATGATGAAAACCATCACTTGACTGATGTTGTAGAACGCACAGAAATCATGCGTGTTCCGGCAGATGGTCCGATCTGCTATAAGGACGAAAATGGCGAATGGGTAGCTGTAGACGAGAATGTTCCAGTTTCTATGAATATGTGGGGCTTCACTCCTGACTACTTTGAACACAGTGAGACTTATTTCAAAGAATTCCTTTCTGATCCGAAAAATATGGAAAACCTGAAAGCGGAATTCTTCATTCCGTTGATGGTGAACAAACTCATTAATGACGGCACATCTACTTGTGAAGTTCTTGATACTACTTCCAAGTGGTTCGGTGTGACTTATGCAGCCGACCGCGATGCAACCGTTGAGCGTATCGCTCAATTGGTAAAGGATGGTGTATATCCTGAGAAATTATTCTAATCGGTTCTTATAAAGAAAACTCCTCTTGCCAATGGTAAGAGGAGTTTTTTATTGCTGAGGTATAAGACGCGCCAAATAATCATAATGTTCTCCTTCAGCCACCATTTCTGCATGAAACCCATTTTGTTCAGCATGATAAGCTAAGGTGGAAAAATCAACGTATAACCAATCAAAAGGTGCTCCTTTTATACGTTTATACTGCATCTGGAAATCCAATTCACCATAATAACCGGCATTTAAATCAATATCCAGCACTCCTTCTTCATCCTCAAAGATATAACGTAAATCAGTAGAATCCATTAAGATACAACCATCGGGAACCAACAATTGTTTCATCCTACGAAAAAACAAGGGCATACGTTCTAATCTTCCAATAATTCCAGATCCGTTCATTAACATCAGCACAGTATCATAACACCCAACAAACCCCTCGTCAAACAAATCCACTTGATGCGCCATCCTTACACCCCTTCGGTTCATCACATCTACTGAAAAGGGAGAAATATCTATCGCCGTCACCTCCAGTCCTTTTTCCTGCAAGGCAAGACTATGGCAACCGGCACCGGCTCCCACATCCAACACTCTTCCTCGACATAGCGACAATGCCTGTTGCTCCAGCATCGGCATTTCGTGTATTGTTCTGAACAGCGTTTCCACCGGCAATTCGTCCTCATCAAAATCGGTAGACATCACCCGCAAACGTGCCGCTACCCCCTTCTCATAAAAGTCTTTGATGGCAGCTCCCATCGGATCATTGGTTTGACTTATTTTTCCCATAGTCATTTGATTTTTCTATGCAAAGATACAATAAATATTCGTCTTGTTACATTATTGTCTATCTTTGCACTATCATAATGACTCATAATAGAACCTAATAAACATACCACATATGAAACTGAATCAAATCACCATTTGTTACTACTCACCGACACATACCTCAAAAAAAATAGCCCAATCCATCGCTGACGGTCTACAGATTGCACGACGAAGAGAAATTGATTTGACTACCGATACGAGCACAAGTCCCATCTCCATACAGGATTCTATCTGTATTGTCGCAGTTCCTGTCTATGGAGGACTGGTTGCACCGGTGGCAGCTCAGCGCATCCGCCGTATAAAAGCTATTAACAGCGTTGTTATACCGGTAGTCGTCTATGGCAACCGCGACTATGAAGACGCATTAATTCAATTACGCGACATGCTTCAAGAACAGGGTTTCGTACCATTCTGTGGTGCAGCTTTCATCGGCGAGCATTCTTATAGTCGACCCGAAATGCCCATCGCAGAAAATAGGCCGGATGATGAAGATCTGAAAATGGCAGAGGATTTCGGGAAAAAGGCTTTAGGTGTATTGTTGCAACATATCAATATCAATGAAAAAGAAAACTTAAACGCTACTGATTTCTCTCTTAGCCACCAAAAAACTCTTGAAGAACTACTCCCCCCTCTAAATGTAAAAGGTAACAAACCTTACAAGACATTGCGCACACCGACACCTCAAGCTCCTGTCGTTGATGAGAGTTGCTATGGATGTGGCGATTGCATAGATTGGTGCCCAACCAAAGCCATCAGTATGGTAGAGGGGCACTCCACCACAAGAATAGATCTCTGTACAAAATGTTGCGCCTGTGTAAAATTCTGTCCTATTGGCGCCAGAACCTTTGAAACACCATACACAGCGATGCTGCACGAAAAATGCAAAGAGCGCCGTACACCGGAAATATTTTTCTAAAAACATTCCACTATCCACCGCTGGATCTACGCACTTTTTTGTGCCATACGCTTGTATTCCCGTTTATTTTACGTAAATTCGCACAACCTTTGATTGAAAAAACATTAACAACAAGTAAACTATAAAAAACATGGAAGCTGTTTTCGAGTACATTATCGGTCTGGGCGCCGCCGTGATGATGCCCATTCTTTTCACCATTTTAGGAGTATGTATCCGTATCCCTTTCGCCAAGGCATTGAAGAGTGGATTGTATGTAGGTGTCGGATTCGTCGGACTATCCGTCATTACCGGCTTGCTCACCAGCAGTTTGGGACCCGCTCTGACCAAGGTCGTTGAAATTTATGAATTGGAATTAGGAGTGTTTGATATGGGATGGCCTGCGGCAGCAGCTGTGGCATACAACACAACAGTTGGTGCATTCATTATCCCTGTCTGCTTGGCAGTCAATCTTGTTTTGCTTTTACTAAAATGCACACGTACCGTCAATATTGACTTATGGAATTACTGGCACTTTGCCTTCATCGGTGCTGTCGTTTATTTCATGACCGGTACCATCGCATGGGGTTTCTTCGCTGCCATCATCTGCTACATCATCACTTTGGTATTGGCAGACTACACCGCAGAACGTTTCCAGAAGTTCTATGACAAGATGGATGGCATTTCCATCCCCCAACCTTTCTGTCAAGGTTTTGTTCCTTTTGCCATAGCCATCAACAAGTTATTGGATCTGATTCCGGGATTTGACAAACTGAACATTGACGCAGAAGGTATGAAAAAGAAATTCGGTTTGTTGGGCGAACCTCTTTTCCTCGGAGTCCTTGTAGGTTGTGGCATTGGTGCACTGGCTTGTAAGGATGGTCAGGAATTGATAGACGGCATTCCGGGTATTTTAGGATTGGGCATCAAGATGGGAGCCGTCATGGAATTGATTCCTCGCATCACCAGCCTATTTATTGAAGGTTTGCGCCCCATCTCAGACGCTACTCGAGAACTCATCGCCAAGAAGTTCGGCGAAGATGCCAAGTTGCACATTGGTATGAGTCCTGCACTAGTGATTGGTCATCCTGCCACACTTGTCGTTTCTTTGTTACTGATACCCGTTACCTTATTATTAGCTGTGATTCTTCCCGGCAATCAATTCTTGCCATTGGCTTCCTTGGCGGGTATGTTCTACGTATTCCCTTTGATACTTCCCATCACCAAAGGTAACGTTGTAAAAACCTTTATCATCGGATTAGTCATGATGGTTTTCGGTTTGTATTTTGTCACATACATGGCTGGCGACTTTACATTGGCGGCACACGATGTTTATGCGCAGACACAAGATGCAGCAGTTAAAATCCCGGATGGATTCAAAGCCGGTGCATTGGACTTTGCCTCTAGTCCATTGGCCATTCTGATTTATGCGCTTACTAAATACAAGATTTACATTGGCGCGGCCGTACTTTGTATCTTTACACTGACGCTCGTATTTTGGAATCGTCGTCAAATCAATAAGAAATAATCATTAAATCAAGAAGAATATGAAAAAGTTAGCTTTAGCATTTTTTATGGGTTTAGGTGTATTTGCAGCCAATGCCCAAGTGAATTATACCGTACAAACGGCATGTCATCCAAAAGACGTAAAAAACTATGATACAGAACGTCTTCGTGAAGCCTTCTTAATGGAAAAGGTAATGGTTGCTGACGAAATTAATGTGACATACACCCTGTATGACCGTTTGATTTTTGGTGGTGCGATGCCTGTAAATAAAGTATTAAAACTGGAAAGTTTTTATGAACTCAAGGCTGAACACTTCCTTGATCGTCGCGAATTAGGAGTGATTAACGTAGGTGGTGACGGTATCGTCACTGTGGACGGAAAGGAATACCCCATGAAGTTCAAAGAAGGCTTGTACGTGGGTTGTAGCAAGAAAGAAGTGACTTTCAAGAGTAATGACCCTGCAAACCCTGCAAAATTCTACATCAACTCCACTCCGGCTTATAAGGAGTATGTTACACAGTTGATTACCACTGACAAGAACGCTGACAAGAAGAAATATGCCATTGCACAATCTGACAAATACGGAAAAATGGAAGACAGCAACGACCGCGTAGTCAACCAACTCATCGTAAGCAGTGTTTTGGGCAAGGTAAAAGGCGGTGGTACCAACCAACTTCAAATGGGATTGACAGAGTTGAAACCGGGTTCTGTTTGGAATACCATGCCGGCTCATACTCATACACGCCGTATGGATGCATATTTCTACTTTAACGTACCGAAATGTAATTCCATCTGTCATTTGATGTGCGAACCTAAAGAGCAACGCATGTTATGGATGAACAACGAGCAAGCCATTACCTCACCGGAATGGTCTATCCACGCAGCTGCCGGAACCAGCAACTACATGTTTATCTGGGGTATGGGAGGTGAAAACCTAAACTATGGCGACAAAGATGAAATCAAATATACTGAAATGAGATAATCCTTGTTAGGTTATAACATCATTCCGCCCGATGATTCAAATGATTATCGGGCGGAACTTTGTTTATATCCCGTAATACCTTAACTTTGCACATATGAAAGCCATCCTATTCAGACTACTATTCGTCATACTCACAACAATATTCTTCACTACGGCAATAGCACAAGAACGTGCAAAGCCTAGAAGTGGTGAAGGGGTCACTTCCTTTCTGAAACGCCATGGTTATACCGGAAAAGCAGCAAGAGAAGAGTTCAAACAATTGAACAAAGGAAAGCTGACAAAGGACGGTGGATTGATCATAGGACGTACCTACCAACTCCCGACCAAATCCACTAAAGCCAAAAGCACAGGAGTTGGTTCTACAATTATTGAACCGCTTTTCGGTAAGGATTTGCAGAAAGTGACCATCAAATCCAACGAATTGGCAGGCGCCTGCTTGTATTTGGTCAGTGGACATGGCGGACCGGATCCCGGTGCCATCGGTAAAGTGAACGGAAAAGAGCTCCATGAAGATGAATATGCATACGACATTACGCTTCGTTTGGCGCGTTCCTTAATGGAAAAAGGTGCAAAAGTGCATATCGTTATCCAAGACAAAAAAGATGGCATACGCAACGACCGCTATTTGTCCAATAGCAAAAGAGAGACTTGCATGGGTAAAGCTATTCCTTTGGATCAGGGTCAACGGCTCAGACAGCGCTGTGATGCCATCAATCGTTTGGCAAAGGAAGATACAGAAAAATACAAACGCTCCATCTTCATCCATGTGGATAGCAGACGAAAAAAAGAACAGATAGATGTGTTCTTCTATCATAATTCGGGCAGTAAGTTAGGCAAGCGATTGGCAGATAACATTCACCATACGGTAGAAACCAAGTATGACAAGCACCAACCCAACAGAGGTTTCACCGGCACTGTCAGCAGTCGTCCTCTCTTTGTGTTACGTAAGTCAACCCCTGTTGCCACCTTCCTTGAATTAGGGAATATACAGAATGAGAAAGATCGCAAACGATTGGTACTTGCGAACAACCGTCAGGCATTGGCTGACTGGATTTGCCAGGGTATAGTAAAAGACTATAAAAGGAAATAAACAATAAGAGTGGGTCACATCATCATTCAGTGCAAACCCACTCTTATTGTATGTTTCTACTGTAAAACCTTACTTCTTCATTTCTACAATTTGTGTCGGCTCTAACTCCGCATTGCGACGGTCTGTCTGCTCCACAACCTTGCGAGCTAAATCCATGAATGCCTGAGACATTAAACTATCGTCATGTA
>JAGBUF010000197.1 GCA_017630975.1 Paraprevotella sp.
ATCATTTCCACAGCCTTGTCAGCCTCCGTTTTTGTCATTTCGTCCAGACTTGCATAGCCTTTTCGCTGTGCCGCCATCACGTCCTTGCTCATGCGCTGTGCACATTCGTCAAGGAAGTCATAGTCAAGCACATCCCCTTCCAGGCGCACCAACAGCGCCTCATACTGCTCATCAGTCAAGGCTGCAGGCTTCATTCCCTGCATCTCGTCATCGCTGAGGTTCACATTCATTCGTATGGTTTCCACCAATTTCTTTATCTCTTCATATTCGCAAGTCGGCAAATCCCAACTGCCAAGAACGTGGTGTACATATAGTTTTGAGTGATAAGAGTAATCTATAGCCGGAGCCATAGCGATGTATGCCGCTTTGAGATATGAAGGCTGTCCGTCAGGCAGAGATAAATTGTGCTTGATTTCCTCCACCATATCCGATGTTACAGGCTTTGCCACTCTGTCATCAGCATAAACTTCGTTCAGGAACTCCGTCATTGAGCGATACACTTTCATTTGTTCCGACAAATCCAAACTATCAAGTGCCTCCCAGTCAACATCCACAGCCTCACTTGAGTTTCTGAGCACTATGCGTTTCTTTGCACTTCTGACATGTTGCATACAATGAACCTTTGAACATGGCGGAAGAAGGTCGGGAATAGCTTTTGCTGCATCCTTACCGCCACTGATGCCGGTGAGTTTATCTATATAGTCCGGACCGCAGCATTTGAGGTCAGCATCGCAAGAAACATAACCCGGACTACCTCCAGAAGAGGTGTAACCGCTGCTACCATATTCCACCGGTGGTAAATCACCTCCTCCTGAAGGCGAACCCGTAGGATTATCAATGGTGCCTCCACCTCCACCGCTGCTTCCATAGTTGCAAGCGTCGCTGGTCTGCATCGAAGCTTTTATATGGTTGCTGGAGAGACCTCCAGCGCTTGCACCACAATCATGGAAGAAGTTACCCAAAGCCTCTTTTCCGCATTCAAAAGCACTTCCGCGTTTCTTAACACGGGTCAGGTTGGGGCTTACTTGTGCCACATCACCAATTTTTGTGATTTCCACAGGAATAACAATCGACTGTTTGGGCAGAATCTGCCATGGACCCTCGATGAGCGGAGTGAACATATATCCGTTATGTTCTCCATTCATTTCGAAAGTGGCGTCTTTCGCTGTAATCAAGCCCACATTTGTCATTGTGGCATAGAATACATAAGGAGTCTGTATGGAGTCAAGAATCAGTTTCTTAGGAATGTCTAACAGCACGACAGGTTTAGGCACGTGAGTTTCGTATGTCACCGTAGTCACGATGTCATACTCATCCTCTATCTCAGTCTTCACATACTCCATCTTGATGGTCACAGCGCTATATTGTATGAAGGCACGCTGGCGGGTTTCGCGTCCCGGACTCACGATGATGTTTTGCGACCATGATGAGTGTTTCGGATGAGTTACCTTCACGAGATACTTACCTTCAGGCAGTTCGTCGAACGTGGCAAGTCCGTCGGCACCGGTCACATACTGGCGCAGGAGTTTCTGAGTTACAGGGTGCAGTACATTGACCGTAGCTCCCTCTACATGAGGTGCTTCAGGTGTGTTGGCAGTAAACTCGTCCCACACGTCGATGACCAGTGTTCCGGTTCTGTCGGATACACATTCCACTTTCAGATTGACCGATACTCCACCACCATTCTCGCACGATAAATAAATGTTACCGGTGTAGATACTGTTCAGCGGAGTGCGTCCGTCCGGTTTGAACTGCAGTACAACCGTAGCTTCTTCACCGGTCTTGAGCGAAGCCATCTTCTTCGGTGTGGCAGTAGACAACCAGTAGATGTCGCCCAGGTCCACATTGATTGCACCGGTTTCCAATAGTCCTTCGTTGCGGATGGTGAACTCATGGTAACGTACAGTGTCCATTATCATGGTGGTGTTGATGATATTTGTGCTTGCCTTAAGTTGTGGGATACTCTTGTATACTGCATAATGGAGAGGAACATCAAGCACAGCTCCCTCTGCCGAGGTAATACGTGCCTTGAAAATCTGCCAAGCGTCATACGATTTCGACGCCTCCAGACCGGTCATCCTGTAGACGATACGATCTGTTGCACCGGCAGCCAATGATGCCAGTCCCTCAAATTCGCAGGTGATATTGTCCGGCATATCAATGGCCTCGACTGTAATATCTGTCAGTTTTGCATTACCGTGGTTGTAAACATCAATGAATCCTTCCTTCACCTCAGAAACTTTAAACTCGTGAGTCAGATATTTTGTTGAAGCACGGCGTAAACCATAGATGCCGATGCTGGTGTACTCCTTCTTAAGGTTCTCTTTTGGCATACACGCACCTACGCTGAACACACCTGCTACGTTGCCGGCAGGAGTCCACTCCACTTCAAATTCACCGTTGCTGTCTGTCTTTCCGTTTACAGTATATCTGTTGCCGCCATTGACAAGATAGACCTCAATGTCAGCCTCGCGGAAGACCATACCTGTTGTCTTTCCGGTGATGATCACCTTCTCTCCGGTAGCGTATACTGCTTTGTTTGTGCTTACACTGGTGGCGCTGATGAGCGGATTGATCACTAAATCAATCTGTTCCGATGTGTTGTCCGAATAGTTCAGTTCCTTCACTCCGCGGTCGTCATTGACCGTAGCGCTCAATTTGAATGTTCCTGCGGCATCGGAAAGGATTATTTTCCCACTGACTGTGGCTTCGTCTCCTGCGGCGATGTCGTTTTCTGTATACAGCACAGTCTTGACTCTGTTCGCCCCGCAAGTCAGCACTACAGGAGTCTTGGCCGGCAGTACGTCATAACCGATGTTGCGAACCGTCAGCGATACGTCCGATTCAAGAGTGGCGTACACATCACCGTTTACAGTCACGCCGTAAGCATAAACATCAGGCAGGGTTTGGTCGGTCGACATCACCCAGCAGGTACCTTTGGCATAGCCGTTGGTTTCGGCTGTGAAGGTGATGGTGCGTGAATCGCCCTGTATGCTGTTGCGTTGCAGTTCCACATAGAAGTCAGCCGATGTCTGCCCGGCAGGAATGGTGACAGTGGCAGGGAACACGAGGTCGCTGCCGGTAGAGGAGAGCGCTACGGTCAGACTGTTTGTCGGACTATCATTGCGCTTCACCGTAAATTTGTTGTTTGTACTGCCTTCCAGCATGTTACTCTTGGCAGCTTCCAATGTGATGGCAGGACCATCGTTGTCCAGAATTGTTACGTTTTTGATCACCATACCGCCCAATGAGCCGTTGGCTGAGCAACGGCAGGAAGAAATATAGACGGTAGCTGTAACGGTAATGTCTTCGTCGCCGTCCTTCAAGGCATTGTCCACTGCTGCGAAAGAGAAATTCGCTTCTTGTACACCCGGGTTCATGGTGATGGTTTGGGTGTTGCTGTACAGGCGACTTTCATTGGTTGTGGTGACTTTCACCGTCAGTTTGGAACCGGAGTGCTCAACGTCTCTTCTCAGACATGCACTGATGGCGCGCGGACCGGCACTTTCGCTGATGATATCGGGTGTCATGTACAATGTCAACTGCGGCATGTCGTTGTCCACCAATTCAATGGTGCAATCGCCACTTCCGTAGTTATCTGCCGATGCACGGAACAAGACGTAGGTATATTCCTCCTGCACATCATTGTCCTCATAGGCCTGCACCATTACCTCAACCGAACGTTCGCCTTTCGGCAACACGATGGATGATGGGATGCTGAAGCGAGTGGTAGCATTATTGCTCAACCGGATGGTCACATCTTCTTCTGCATGGCGTGATGCTGTAATGGTAA
>JAGBUF010000198.1 GCA_017630975.1 Paraprevotella sp.
GTGCCTCCACTAAGACATGGATTTTGAAAGGCACGCCACGTTTTCTTTTTCGCGCTGACGGGGCGGGCACAACAAAAGTGGCGCGGAAAAGGAGTGTTGTATGCTAAAGAAATTGATGTTTGTGCTGTCGATGTTTTCATTGGCAGGATATGGGGCCGTTGCGTTATCGAATGTAAAGATAAAGCAGCGTTATCCTTGGAACGGAAAGGTGGATATTTCGTTTAACTTAGCAAGCACACGTTCCAATAATGCAATAAGGGTAAGTGCTATTGATACATCAACAGGCAAAAGCTTTAATGTTTCGACTCTATATGATGAGAATGGGAATGCAATTGTTGCACCAATCAAGATGTCGCCAGGAACGTGTCGCATTGTTTGGGATGCTGATACAGATGTTCAGAGTGGTTATTCTACGGATTCTCTTGCTGTTACAGTAACGGCTGGAAAATTTTACGATTATCCATTATATTGCGTAGTTGATATATCTGGTGGACCTACTGCAGCAAATTATCCTATTACGTATTTGGATGCGGTTCCTGAAGGTGGTTGGACTGATGAATATAAAACTGATAAGATTGTATTACGGTTAATATATCCTGGTGTATTTGTTCAAGGACCTAATGCGATTGGTTGGATGGCAGATGGTTCGTATCGAACCGTTACACTGACCAAGCCATTTTATATGGCAATATTTGAAATAACTCAAGGACAATGGAAAAATATTATGGGTAGTTATGAGCCGGTAGGGAGTACAGTTCTTCCGGTCGGGGATTTGTATCCACAAAAAGTTTGGTTAAATGATGTACGAGGCAAAAATGCTAATCTTTCATGGCCGACATCAAGAGTTGTTGATTCAGGGAGCTTTTTGTATAACTTGAGAATCAAGACAAATATGGGAGGATTTGAGGTTCCTACTGAAGCGCAGTGGGAATATGCATGTAGGGCGGGTTCTGTAGATAATACGATATATTGGAAGGAATATCCAATGCGTTTCGATGAAATAATACCGACTACAGTTGGTGCAGAGGCACCCAATGCATGGGGGTTATATGACATGCTTGGGAATGTTGCAGAGTGGACTGTTGATAAATGTGCCACAAGTTATGGAAGTGATCCCGTTATTGATCCTTTGGGACCGTCTCATGTGGAAGGAATAGGGAGTGGCATGGAGGATCGTTTGGGGATTATTATGAGATGTCTTCGAGGAAGAAAAGGTGATACAAGTGGAGGTGGATTTGCAGCTCATTTTAGATCAATGTGGTACGATTCACCAGATTCTTCTATTGCTGAACTTGCTGCAGGGGTTCGTGTTATTCTCCAACTTGAAAACTAATGGAGCGAACTATGAAAAAATGGATTGGATTAGTTGCTTCAATTTTTATCTTCGGCCAATTGTCAGCATCTGTTATATTGAACAATGCAGAAGGTACACCTTGGTTTTTTGACGAGGATGTATCTTATAATGATGTTGCAACATTAAGAAGTGGGGATATTTCAGATAACGAATCATCAAGTGTGACATTGACATTTTCAGATGTTAGTTGTGTTGAGTTTTATATCAAGGTTTCATCTGAAAGTGGGTATGATAAGTTGATTGTTGATTTTGGGGATGGTGTAATTAATGAATATTCAGGAGAACATGAATGGGAACAATGTTACTATGATTGGGGATGGAGTGGTGAACGTGTGGTTACGTTAACATATTCCAAGGATAGTAGCGTTTCGTTGGGAGACGATTGTTGCTGGATATGGTTTGAAGATATTGATTCGCTTGCTTTGGGACAGAATGGCAGTATAAAAAAGTGGGATACTTCAGAAGACTATCCATGGAGCGTTTCTCCATATGATATTTACTGGAATGTAGATGAAATTGCGGTTCCTTCTATGGTCACACCATACCTTGATAACGGTCAGGAATCGTGGATGTCTGATTTTGTGGAAGGTATTGAGTCGTTTTCGTTTGTATATACTGTTTCAAGTGAAGAGAATTCTGATTGCCTACTACTTTCTGTAGATGGGCAAGTAATTGAATCGTTTAGTGGTGAACGGTGGTCAGAATCATACGAGATACAATTTTCGGACACTAATCGTCATGTGATTACATGGACATACCGGAAAGATTCCAATGGGAATTGTAGTGGAAATGATAAAGCCTATATTTGGTTTGAGGGAATTGAAGAAATTGTTACGGATGGATATTCGATGAACATGGTTTATCCGTGGGCAAAAGATGAGGAAAACACTTACTATGGAAGTTGCTCATTACGTTCAGGAAGGGTGTTTGATGGAGAGTCGACATCTTTTTCGACGACGGTTCCTGTGGGATGTGAAACATTTGGCTACTATTGGAAAGTTTCTTCTGAAGAAGGTTGTGACTATTTACGAGTTTACAAGAATGATGAATTGGTTGATTCAATCAGTGGTGAAAGTGAGTGGAGCAGTTCATGGTTTTGGGTAACGCCTGGAGATGTTATTCGTTTTGAATACGAAAAAGACGATAATGGCAAGTCATCCGGAAACGATTGCGGATGGGTGTATAGTTATGAATTAGAAAAGTTCATGTCAATAATGCATCTATTCCCGGATGATGAAGATGCAACAGCAGAAGTATCACGGACTGTTGTGTTAAATCTAAATACCGGTCGGGACGTTCAGCGAGGAATTCTTGACGGCGATGAAGGGGTTTCATTTGCTTCCGGGGAATATCCGGCTTGGGTGCATGATGAAAATGAAGGTGCGATGCGGTCGGCAGAAGTTGTAAGGGGCGGTGAGTCGTGGATGTCGGCGGCAGTTATTGGTAAAGGGACATTCTCGTTTAGATGGAAGTCGTCTGGCGAGACACTTTCCTGTTATGTGGACGGAGAACTGAAGGAGACATTGTCTGGGGCGGCAGATTGGGCTCGGGTTGA
>JAGBUF010000199.1 GCA_017630975.1 Paraprevotella sp.
AAAAAAACAGAAAAAGAAATCAATATTATAAAACTTTGCATATATTTGCGAACAGGCAACACTAACCTATAACGAAAAACCAAATGAAAAGAAATATTTTATTCTGCTTCCTCCTGTTCTTCTCCTACACTTGTATCGCACAACAAGCACCTGAGGAGGAGCGTACGCTGATTCCCTACGAATACCCACAATTTCGGGATGCTACCGTCACTATGATGTTCGGCAGTCAAAAACAGGTAAAGGCGAATATTTATCTGGATGGCAGCAAGTTTTACTTCATGAACGGCAAAAAAGCCATAGAAGCCGATTTGAGCAATATACGACAAGTACAATTCGGTGACACCACTTACATACCACAAGACACCATCATGGCACGCATCGTTGTACAGGACAGTACAAAAATGCTGATTTGCATCAAAACCATCGACAAGTATAAAATGACCGGAAGAAACGATGGATTCGGCGGTTTAGACCAACGAGGAGAAGGGTTACCTTTCTTCCAGTTAGACAATATGATGGGAAGTATCGGCATGATTGAGTTGAATGATGGCGACGCTCAAAAGCAAGCCAAAACTTTCCCTCTGAAACGAACTTACTATTTCATTATTAACGGAGAGAAGGTTCCTGCAAAAGAGAGTCGCATCATGCGACGCTATTCCAAGGCTGAGCGAAAAGTGCTAAAAGGTATCACAGAAAACCGCCATTGGAGTTGGAGCGACGAACGTTCGTTAGCTCAGTTATTGAATTTCTTATAACAAAAAAAAGACTTCCGCGGAAGTCTTTTTTTGTTATTTGGCAACATTACCTGTTATTTCACTTGAATCACTAAATACTTGCTGGTAGTCCAGAATTTTTCAGGATTCGTCACCTGCAAGATGTATTGCCCTTTATTATCCTTTGTCAATTTATACGAACCGCTCGGATGATTAGTCAATATCTTAGCGCTCTTGGAATAGAGTTTAATTTCCTTATCATAACGGATGTCTATCTTGGTAAAGTAGTCTTGATTAAACGAGCCACTTCTCAACACATCACCATCCTCCAATATCTTCTGTTCTTTCAATTCAGCCTTTGTCCCGAACACATACCAAGCAGCATTTAATTCAGCCACCTGATCCTTTATCGTCTGCCGTTGAGCTGCGTTCTCAGCCGTCAACAAATCCATATTTTCGTTTAGGACAAGAATAGAATCCCCTTGACGAGATATAATGATATTCTTCTCTGCCAATTGTGCCTCTAATTCTTGGATTCTCATATTACGGGCCTCCAACTGCGCAGTCAAGTCCTCCACCATTTTTTTGGTCTTCTCACCGGCAATCCGACTCTTTTTCAATTTCTCCTGCAAAGAAGCAATCATATCACGATTCTGCTTCATCACATCCTCAATATACTGCATGTTTTCACGAACAATCTGAATGGTAGACACTGACTCTACGTCACCATCGCTAACAATGATACGACCTTCCGCTTCGTTGATGCGACGAAAACCGTCCTGCACTTCACTCACGACACCCATAATATCGTCCAGTTCCATATCCTTGTCGCTGATGACCTGCAACAAAGAATCTTTTTCATGCGATAACGCTTCTGCACGCTTTTTCGCACCATTGTCACACGAAATCAAAACGGCAACACTCAATAAACCAATAATAATCTTTTTCATATATCTTTATTTACTCTTTATTATTCTTTTTCTTACTCTCCTCACATCCAGCCAATACAATTACGATTTCGCCACGCGGTTCTACTGCTGTAAAATGCGCCAGAACTTCCTCCAATGTGCCACGCACACTCTCCTCATGTATCTTAGATATCTCACGACACACCGAAACCTGGCGTTCAGCACCGAACACTTCAACAAATTGAGAAAGCGTCTTCACCAAGCGGTGTGGTGACTCATAAACAATTATGGTTCTTGACTCTTGTGTCAACTGTGCCAAACGAGTCGCACGCCCTTTTTTGGGAGGCAGAAAGCCCTCAAAGCAGAATCTGTCACAAGGCAGACCCGACGCCACCAAAGCAGGCACAAAAGCTGTTGGACCAGGCAAACAAACTACCTCCACTCCGGCCTTTACTGCCTCACGTGCCACGAGAAAACCGGG
>JAGBUF010000200.1 GCA_017630975.1 Paraprevotella sp.
AAGTTATATGGAGGGATGTACTGCACCGATGCGTGATGAGAATCAACTTCATGCCGCTATCGTAGAGATTGTGGTGAATGAGAATGCAGAGGTGAAATACAGTACTGTGCAAAACTGGTATCCCGGTGATGCTGAAGGTAAGGGTGGTGTGTTGAATCTTGTGACCAAACGCGGACATCTGCGTGGTGCCAACAGCAAACTGTCATGGACTCAGGTCGAGACGGGTTCTGCTATTACGTGGAAATATCCGAGTTGCGTGTTGAGTGGTGATAACTCGCAGGCTGAGTTTTACAGTGTAGCAGTGACCAACAACTATCAGCAGGCAGACACCGGAACCAAGATGATACATTTGGGGCGCAATACCAAGAGTACCATTATCAGCAAGGGTATTTCCGCCGGCAAGAGTCAGAATTCCTATCGTGGTTTGGTGCGTGTGGCACCGGGAGCTGACGGCGCTCGCAACTATAGTTCATGTGACTCTTTATTATTGGGCAGTGAGTGTGGGGCGCATACATTCCCATACATGGATGTACACAACGACACAGCCATTGTGGAGCATGAAGCAACAACGTCCAAAATTTCAGAAGAACAACTCTTCTATTGTAACCAAAGAGGTATTTCCACAGAAGAAGCTGTCGGCTTGATTGTGAATGGGTATGCCAAGGAGGTCATCAACAAATTGCCGATGGAATTTGCTGTCGAGGCACAGAAATTGTTGAGTGTTTCTTTGGAGGGTACAGTAGGATAACAATATAGAAAAGCTATGTTAGAGATAAAAGATTTACATGCCAGTATCAATGGCAAAGAGATATTGAAGGGCATCAACCTGACGGTGCGTCCCGGAGAGATTCATGCGTTAATGGGGCAGAACGGTGCAGGAAAGAGTACACTGAGCAATGTGCTGGTGGGAAATCCTGCTTATGAAGTGACTGCCGGAAGCGTGATGTTTCATGGCAAGGACCTTTTGGCAATGTCACCGGAGGACCGCGCACACGAGGGGTTGTTCTTGTCCTTCCAGCATCCGGTGGAAATACCGGGTGTCTCAATGGTGAATTTCATGCGTGCTGCCATCAATGCCAAACGTAAGTATCATCAACAGGAGCCGATGAGTGCTGCCGACTTCCTGAAACTGATGCGTGAGAAGCGCAAAGTGGTGGAACTGGATAGTAAATTGGCGAATCGCTCGGTCAACGAAGGTTTCAGTGGTGGTGAGAAAAAACGCAATGAGATTTTCCAAATGGCAATGCTTGAACCGACATTGAGTATTCTTGATGAGACCGATTCCGGTTTGGATGTCGATGCCTTGCGCATTGTGGCAGAAGGATTCAATAAGTTGCGTACTCCGCAAACTTCTGCATTGGTAATTACCCACTACCAACGTCTGTTGGATTATTTGAAACCGGATGTGGTGCATGTTCTGATGAACGGACGTATCGTCAAAACCGGTGGTCCGGAATTGGCGATAGAAATCGAGAATAAAGGATTCGATTGGATTAAGGAACAAATCGGTTGAGCATGAAGAGCGAACAGCAATATATAGAACTATTTACTGAATGTCGTGGACTGATTGACCGACATGGTGTAGGTGTGTTGAACGCTCTCCGCGATGAGGCTTTTACGTCGTTTCGCCGACAAGGATTCCCTACGACGAAGGTGGAACGATATAAATATACCGATGTACCTGCGGCTTTTGAGGCTGATTATGGTCTGAATTTCAAACGACTGAACTTCCCTGTCAATCCATACGAGGCTTTCCGTTGCGATGTTCCTAATCTGAGCACCTCATTGTATTTTATGGTCAATGATGCGTTCTATGACAAAGCACTTCCTGCTGCGACATTGCCTGAGGGCGTCATTGTCTGCTCGTTGAAAGAGGCGGCGGAGAAGTATGCCGATAAGGTAGCGGCACATTATGGAAAAGCAGCGGACGTACAGGGCGATGCCCTTACGGCACTGAATACTATGTTCGTGCAGGACGGTTTGTTTGTTTTTGTTCCTCGCAATGTGGTGGTAGAACGCCCCATTCAAGTGGTGAATGTCCTGCGTTCAGATGTCGACCTGATGGCAAACCGTCGTGTATTGGTGGTGATGGAGCAAGGTGCGCAAGCTCGTTTGTTGTTTTGTGACCATACGGTAGACGAACACAAATTCCTGACCACCCAAGTGGTAGAGGTTTTTGCCGAAGAAAATGCGCGATTGGATGTTTATGAACTGGAAGAAACACATGTGAAGAATACCCGTTTCAGCAATGTTTATATTCGCCAACAGCGCAATAGCGTGGTGAACCATTACAGTATTACGCTTCACAATGGTGTCACACGTAACTTGACGGATGTGGTGATGGCAGGAGAAGGGGCGGAGACCCATCTTTATGGTTTGGTGATTGCCGATAAACAGCAACATGTGGATAACAATACTTTGATGGATCATCGTGCCACCTATTGCCAATCCAATCAATTATATAAATATGTGTTGGACGAGAAGTCAAAAGGTGCTTTTGCCGGACGCATATTGGTGCGCCAGGAAGCACAACACACCACTTCGACTGAACGTAATGCCAACCTTTGTGCCACAAAAGAAGCACGGATGTTCACGCAACCCATGTTGGAAATCTATGCCGATGACGTGAAATGTAGTCATGGTGCTACTGTGGGGCAGATGGACGAGCAGGCTTTGTTCTATATGCGTCAGCGCGGCATCAGTCAGGACGAGGCAAAAATGCTGTTGAAGTTCGCTTTTGCCGGCGAGGTCGTGGAGACGATTGGTCTGGAAGCCTTGCGCGACCGTTTGCGTCATCTCATTGAGAAACGTTTCAGGGGTGAATTAGGACGTTGTTCCGGTTGTGCCGTATGTGGTTAAAAGCAGATGTATATGTACGACATACAGAAAATAAGAGCAGATTTTCCCATTCTCGGGCGTGAGGTGTATGGCAAACCATTGGTCTATTTGGACAATGGGGCCACTACGCAGAAACCCCGTTGTGTGGTAGAGGCCATGATGGATGAGTATTACAACGTGAATGCCAATGTGCATCGTGGTGTACATTCCCTCTCCACTCAGGCGACGGAATTGCATGAAGCTGCGCGTGAGACAGTGCGCCGATTTATCCATGCTCGTTCTACAACCGGAATCATTTTTACACGTGGCACCACCGAGAGTATCAATCTGGTAGCAGCATGTTTTGGCCAAGCCTTCATGAACGAAGGCGACGAAGTGATTGTCAGCGAAATGGAGCATCACTCCAATATTGTGCCTTGGCAACTGTTGGCAGAGCGCAAGGGA
>JAGBUF010000201.1 GCA_017630975.1 Paraprevotella sp.
GAACCCCTCTTCGTGGTAAACATGGGTATGGGACATGGTTGGATGGTGCCCTATGATGAGATTGACGAATTCATAGACGAGGCACTTGATGCCATTGAGTACTGCAACGGTGATGTCAGTACCGAATGGGGTGCCAGGCGTGCTGCCAATGGTCATCCCGAACCCTTCGGTCTGCGTCTGATAGAAATCGGAAATGAAAACTATAACTTTACCTCTGAGGGAAACAATGACCAAAGTGATCACTACGCAGAACGCTATATCCAGTTCTACAATGCCATCAAGGCCAAATATCCGGATATGGTGATTATCGGTGATGTGGAGGCATGGGGCACGGACAATCCATCCTGGCGCAATCCGCACCCGGTGGATGCAGTGGATGAGCACTATTACCGCAATCCTGCATGGTTCGTAAGCCAGTATTCTAAATATGACAGCCGCGACCGCTCGTTGCCGAAAGTCTATGTGGGCGAGTATGCTGTGACTTCAGACTTCGGTACTACGGGGCATCTGCGTGCCGCCTTGGGTGAGGCTGTCTATATGCTCGGTATGGAGAACAACTCCGATGTGTGTGTGATGAACAGTTACGCCCCGATTTTCGTGAACGAGAACGACCAAAAATGGAAACCTGACATGATACGCTTTGACAGCGACGAGAGTTTTGGTACTCCTTCCTATCATGTGCAGCGCCTCTTCCCCAACAACGTGGGTAAACAGAACATCAAGTGGACAGAGAAGAATAATGAAATCGGTAGCGGTGACAAATTCGGTTTGAGTACCTGGAGTACTGCTGCTACTTTTGATAATGTCAAGGTGACAGGGGAAAATGGCAACATCATCTTCAGTGATGATTTCAGCACTTCTTCCAATTGGACAAAACCGTCAAGTGGTTCATGGAATGTTTCCTCCGGTGTCTTGACCCAAAGCAGTACGAGAATGCAGGGTGCTGTATATCTCTGTAATATCGGAACCGGAACGAACAATTATACCATCGAATTGGATGCCACCAAGACAAGCGGAGCAGAGGGATTCCTCGTCGCATTCCGCTATACCGACAGCAAGAATTACTGTTGGTGGAACCTGGGTGGTTGGAACAACGGTCAGCATGGTGTGGAAATGTGTGTGGACGGAACGAAGACCACTGTAGCATCAACGGCAGGCAGTCTGACTACCGGAAAAACCTACCGCATCAAGATAGAAGTGGCAGGAAGTGCCGTGAAATGTTACCTGGACGACAAACTCATTCATGACTTTGTTCTGCCCACCGAACGCAAGGTGTATATCTCCTCAAACATTGACGACGAGGCAGGACTGCTCTATGTCAAAATGGTAAACCCGACGGACGAGGATGCGCCCATGACCATCAACCTCTCCAATGCTGATATTGACGCGGGTACACTCATTCTTATGACCGGTGGTTCAGAGGACGAGAATACTATGGCAAATAAGCAGAAAGTATATCCTTTGGAAACCACCCTTACCGGAATCAATGGTAATCGTATCAGCTATACTGCTCCGGCACATTCGCTGAACATCCTCAAATTGGAAGTGAGTAATATTGAAAGTTCCTCCAACACAGGACAGCA
>JAGBUF010000202.1 GCA_017630975.1 Paraprevotella sp.
GACTTCCTACAGGAGGTGTCGCTTATCAATGATTTGGATGAGAGCGACGATGACGAAACGAAAAAAGTCACCCTAATGACCATTCACGCAGCAAAGGGATTGGAATTCCCATGTGTTTTCATTGTCGGTTTGGAAGAAGGACTCTTCCCCAACGATATGGCTAAATTCAGCATTCGCGAAATGGAAGAGGAGAGAAGATTGTTTTATGTCGCCATCACCCGTGCTGAACAATATTGTTTTATTACCAATGCAAAAAGCCGATTCAGATATGGCAAAACAGAATTCAGTAATGAAAGTCGATTCCTATCTGAGTTGGACAAAAAATTTATTGTCAAAGAACAAGAAAAGAAAATATTCTCATCCGGGACATCGAGATTTGAATCCAGAGACGAGAACAGAGTGTGGCGCTCAATGACGAGTATTCATGACATGGACAACATAGGCACAACAACATCTCATCCCACGAAAGTCACCGGACTGAAACCCATGAATACTGTCAATAGTAAGACAAACCATATAACAAGTGCACCTACAACGACACACCCAAGCAGCAACAATACATCACTGTCCGAAGGGAATTATATAGAACACGAACGTTTCGGTATAGGACAAGTCATCAAAATAGAGGGTAGCGGCGAAAACACAAAAGCAACGGTAAAATTTGAAAACACCGGAACAAAACAGTTGTTACTGAGATTTGCAAGATTCAAAGTCATTAGTTAGTGTAATTTATAGATTGTTTCATTTGCAACTATTGATTTTTTCACTAACTTTGCAGCGCAATTTAAAAAGAAAAGAAATATGAAAAGAAGAATTCAACTTCTCGCTATTGCGCTTTTGGCATGTACAGCGACTTTTGCACAAGTAGAGAAAATTGTTGGTGATTGGACAACAGTTGATGACAACTCTGGAAAAAAAGTTTCAATTGTAAGAATCTACAAAGAAAACGGAGCTTATTTTGGTAAAATTATCAAGTTGTTGGATCCCTCAGCCAATCCTAAATCATTGGGAGAGATGGTCATCCGCGACATGAAAGAGAAAAAGGGCCATTTAGCAGGCGGAAGAGTGTATGACCCTAAAAGTGGTAACACCTACTACGGAACGGTAAAATACAATGCAGACAAGAATACATTGACCTTGCGTGGTTCAATTGATAAGTTCGGTATGTTGGGTAGAAGCCAAACTTGGGTAAAATAAACCTAAACAACAAAATAATTCAGGTTCAATAACCTAAATCAATAATGGGGTGTTGCATGTTAGCGACACCCCATTATTTCATTTTGTATTGCTATATCCTTCGTGACGAAGCAATTCTATGATTCTCTCCTTAAATTCACCTTGTATGAGAATCTCACCATCTTTGACAGCGCCCCCCACACCGCATTTGTTTTTCAAGAACTTTCCTAAATCCTTCAAATCATCATCAGTACCCACAAAACCATGAACAAGGGTAACGGTTTTACCGCCTCTGTTCTTCCTTTCTATAGATACACGTAACTTTTGCTGACCCTTAGGGAGTGTCTCTGTGGTTTCCTCCTCGTCACATTCAAAGGAGAAATCGGGATTAGTGGAATACACCATCCCCAATCTCGATTTCCAGTCATTGTCTTTTTTACTCATTTTAATCCTCCATCAACTTACGATAACGGATACGTTTGGGCTCTTCCAATCCCAATCGTTTCATTTTATTACTTTCATATTCTGAATAGCTGCCTTCAAAGAAGAACACATTGCCATCACCCTCGAAAGCCAGAATGTGTGTACAGATACGATCCAGGAACCAACGGTCGTGACTGATAACTACTGCACAACCGGCAAAGGCCTCAAGACCTTCCTCTAACGCACGCAAAGTATTAACATCTATATCATTAGTCGGTTCATCAAGCAACAAAACATTACCTTCTTCTTTCAAAGCCATTGCCAAGTGCAGACGGTTGCGCTCACCACCGGAAAGTACACCGCACTTCTTCTCTTGATCGGCACCGGCAAAATTGAATCGGCTCAGATAAGCACGCACATTGATATCACGACCACCCATACGCATCAATTCATTACCACCGCTCATCACTTCATATACACTCTTTTCTGGTGAGATATCCTTATGAGTTTGGTCGACATAAGCCAATTTAACTGTTTCACCCACTTCGAATGTACCGGCATCTACCTTCTCCATCTCCATAATCAAGCGGAAAAGGGTTGTCTTACCGGCACCATTGGGACCGATAACACCGACGATACCATTAGGAGGAAGCATAAAATTCAAGTCATTGAACAACACCTTTTCACCAAAAGCCTTTTGTACATGCTGTGCTTCAATCACCTTATTGCCGAGGCGTGGACCATTGGGGATGAAGATTTCCAACTTTTCTTCCTTCTCCTTCTGGTCTTCATTCAACAACTTATCATAAGAGTTCAAACGAGCTTTACCCTTAGCTTGACGAGCTTTAGGTGCCATACGTACCCATTCCAACTCACGTTCTAATGTCTTACGACGCTTGCTGGCAGTCTTCTCTTCCTGTTCCATACGCTTGGTCTTCTGCTCCAACCATGATGAGTAATTGCCCTTCCAAGGAATACCTTCTCCGCGATCCAACTCAAGAATCCAACCTGCCACATCATCGAGGAAGTAACGGTCATGAGTAACTGCAATGACAGTACCTTCGTATTGGTTCAAATGCTGTTCCAACCAGTCGATACTTTCAGCATCCAAATGGTTGGTCGGCTCGTCCAACAATAAGACATCCGGTTTCTGAAGCAACAGACGACAAAGAGCCACACGACGGCGCTCACCACCGGAGAGGTGTTCAACAAGCTGATCTGCCGGCGGACAACGCAATGCATCCATTGCACGCTCTAACTTACTGTCAAGATTCCATGCATCTGTAGCATCGATGATATCTTGCAATGCGCCTTGACGCGCAAACAATGCATTCATCTTGTCTTCATCCTCATAATATTCGGGCAAACCAAATTTCTGATTGATTTCTTCATACTCAGCCAGTGCATCCACAATTTCCTGCACACCTTCCATCACCACTTCCTTTACAGTCTTGGTATTATCAAGTTGAGGTTCCTGTGGCAGATAACCTACACTATAACCCGGTGAGAAGACCACCTCGCCTTGGAACTCCTTATCGAGACCGGCGATAATCTTCATCAATGTGGACTTACCGGAACCATTCAAACCGATGATACCGATTTTAGCTCCATAGAAAAAACTGAGGTAAATATCCTTCAGCACTTGCTTGTTATTCTGTCGTATGGTCTTGCTGACGCCGACCATCGAGAAAATAATCTTTTTGTCATCTACTGTTGCCATAAAATTATTCTTTAATTTATTATACTTTAATGATTAATCCGATTGTTACAAGCAGTCCGAATATAAAAATATTGCGGGCTGTGTCTCCGAGAACCTGATTCAACTCTTTTCCTACTGCTATCTTTTTCATCTTTCTCCATGTGAAGACATGAAATACCAAGAAAAGGAATGGGAGAACAGCTGCTAAAATCTGTCCTGACATCCACATCGTCTGACAAAGTGCCACAGTTGTAATGCCAAGCCAAAGATAGAGATTTTCTGCGGTTTTTTTTCCTAACAACACCACTAAGGTGACTTTACCACCTCTTTTATCATTCTCCACATCACGGTAATTGTTGACTACCAACAAACCATCCACCACAAGACCGGAAGCCAACGAAAGCAGAAAGACTTGCCACGTTATACAATGGGTTTGTAAATAATACGTCATGCACACAGGCACTATCCCAAAGAAGAGTAACACCAACAAATCACCTGCTCCGACTCTCGCCAATGTCGTTGTATACAAGAATGTGAACAGCACACATGCAACACCTATCATGACCAACCAATACCCACCATAAAGCACCAATGGCAAACCTGCCATGCAGGATAAGAGGGTAGTAACGATAATACCATTACGCATCGCCGGCAAAGAGATCCAACCTTCAGCACATGCACGTTTAGGTCCTAATCGATGTTCATCATCCAGTCCTTTCTTGAAATCATAGTAGTCGTTCACAAAATTGGCATCTATCTGCATCAGGAATGCAAACAGAAAACACAACATTGCCGGTATCATCTGAAAAGTGCCATCGGCAAAAGCAGTAGCCACACCTATCATGACAGGAACAGCCGCACCTGTCAATGTCTTGGGGCGCGCTGCCAACCACCACGCTTTCAAAGAATTCTTCTCTATCTCATTCATTAGATTCAAAAACTATTTCTTCCTGTTATTTGAATAGGTTCTCTGTTTATTATTACGGTTCCCATCTGAACGGTACGACTTTTTTGTATGGTCGTAATGTTTCATCTGCGCACCCTCAAACAATTTGTCTATCAAGTCAGTACGGTTCATCCGTCTTAACTCGGAACGTATTTGCTGTTGTTCCTCCGGCTTATACCAAAAGAAGAACATCCTTTGTGCCAATTTATCGGTTGGTGTTTTCGCACTGTAAACGGACTCCAATGTGTAAGGATGAAAACCTGTTGCCCATGTCTCGGTACTCACCGTCATGGGGGTGGGGGTAAAATCCTGTACCTGTTCCAATTGAAAATCCATTTTTTTGGTGGCAACTGCCAATTCTGCCATATCCTCCAAAGTACATCCTGGATGACTGCTGATAAAATAGGGTATGATTTGC
>JAGBUF010000025.1 GCA_017630975.1 Paraprevotella sp.
AACTGGAAATTCATCTGGTTTACGGTGGGTTCTGTAAACATGAACATACAGGGTACATCTTACGAAGGTGAAGATGCTTATCAATGTCATTTGATGACCAAGGGAAACAAGATGGCAGATCGTTTTTTTGTGTTGCGTGATACACTCACCAGCATTATCAGTACAAATATCGTTCCTTTATACTATAATAAAAGTGCATTGGAAGGCGACAGATATACTGTGGATCAGGCATGGTATAGTTATCATGACGAGAAAATACATGTTAAACAGAAATTCCGTACCCACAGAGGAGAAATCAGAAAACAAGAAGGATTCTACACGGAATGTGTTTACGATATGCTGAGCATGATGATGCGAGCCCGTTCGTTTGATGCCTCTAATTACAAAGTAGGCGATAAGATTAATTTTCCTATGGCAGATGGTGGAAAAGTAGAACAACAAACTCTGATTTATCGAGGAAAGAAAAACTTTAAAGTTGAAGATAGTAAGATTAAATACCGTTGCTTAGTCTTCTCGTTTGTTGAATATAAAGAAGGTAAAGAGAAGGAAGTCGTTACTTTCTATGTCACTGATGACCAAAACCATTTGCCTGTACGACTGGATATGTACCTCCGTTTTGGCAGTGCCAAAGCATTCCTCATCGAAGCCAAAGGTGTAAGAAATCCCCAAACATCCATTATTGATTAGAACATGATCAACCAAACAGTACTCCGGAATATTATTCTTTTGTTTAGCATAGTATATTGCCACTTCGGATGGACACAAAACATATACAAATTAAATGAACCTGCCACCCCCCATCACATTCATCAAGGCCATTTAAAACTTGGAGGTTCATCACCCGGTGGAGGTAAGATGGAAGTGAATAGTTTTTATGTCACAGAAAACGGACATCCCATCATCCCTGTGACAGGAGAATTCCATTTTTCACGTTATCCTGAGAATGAATGGGAGCAATCTATTCTGAAAATAAAATCGGGAGGAGTAACAGTGATTCCCACCTATGTTTTCTGGAATATGCATGAGGAGTACGAAAATCAATTCCGATGGGATGGAAACCTGAATCTAAGGAAATTCGTTGAATTGTGTCACCAACACGACATGAGAGTTATCGTTAGAATTGGACCATTTTGCCATGGTGAAATTCGCAACGGCGGTCTCCCTGATTGGATGTTGGCCAAACCAATGGAAGTACGCTCTAACGATGAAAAGTATCTCTATTATGTCAAACGATTATATAATGAAATAGGTAAACAATTAAATGGACTTTATTATAAGGACGGTGGACCTATTATCGGAATTCAAATTGAGAACGAACACCAGCACAGCGCCGCACCATGGGCAATAAACTACCCTGGAGAAGCGAAAGATAACACCTGCGCAACTTATGATAAAGAATTTGCGTTGGTAGGAGTCAGTATACAAAACAAAGAAATCGCAACTGCTAGGATTGGCGAGGACCATATGTTCACTCTCAAAAGATTAGCAGAAGAAGCCGGAATGATTGCACCACTTTACACTGCTACCGGATGGGGGAATGCCGCAATTATAGGAAACGAAGCAATACCCGTCACGGCAGCCTACACCTATCCATTTTGGGAAAAACCCAGTATGTCGCCTTTCTGTTTGTTCAAGGACATACAGCATAACCCTGATTATTCTCCTGTTCGGTACAATACTGATTTATATCCTTCTTTTTGTGCAGAAATGGGTGTTGGGATACAAATGATATATGAAAGCAGACCGGTAATAGACCCTCGTGCTGCAGAAGCGCTTATGGTACGTACTTTGGGATCAGGAGCTAACTGTATCGGCTATTACATGTATCATGGTGGCTCCAATCCAAGACGTGCGGGAGGTGGTTTCTATGCTGACGAACCAATGGGCATACCTAAAATCAGTTACGATTACCAAGCACCCATTGGAGAATTTGGTTTGGCGAGTGAATCATATAAATATTTAAGACTGATTCATACTTTTATCAGAAACTTCGGTAAAGAGTTAGCACCCATGAGGACGGTTCTTCCGGAAGGATATGATAGCATTAGTCCATCTAATCGCGAAACTTTACGTTTTGCTGCACGAATGAAAAATGGTTCCGGTTTCTTGTTCATGACAAATTTTCAAGACCATGACATTAACCGCCATAAACAGGAAGGATTAAAAATAGAACTCAATTTGAAGAATGAACTTCTGACGATTCCTGAAAAAGGAACATTTACCCTTGAGAAAGATGCGAGTATCATACTACCCTTTAATATGAATTTAAATGGCGCAAGACTCAAATACGCCACAGCCCAACTGCTAGCACATATTCAAGAAAAGGGCGATAGTCATTACATCTTCTTTGCTCCCAACGGTATCGCTCCCGAATACGTCTTTGAACAAAAAACTATAAAAGGACGAAAAACAAAATTCAATCCAACCACAGGAACGAAAAGTACGTTTGAGCTAAAAACTATTGAAGGGAATAGAATCCTCATTACGACACTCACTCGCCAAGAAGCCATAGAAACTACACAATTGGAGGATGGACGCCTCATCATCACATCAGCCACCGTTGTTCAAGATAAAAACCGCACTACGCTATTAAGTTTTGGAAAGAACACTGTTGACTACATTATATATCCCTCCGAAAACGGATGGAAAAAGCAGCAAGCATCCGTTGAGGCGACAAGTCCTCAAGTTAAATGGAAAAGAATTGGTGGACGACATCTGTGCGTAAAACCGGAAATGAAAAACTTACCACACATCAACGACTATTTTCTGAACATAAAGTACACCGGCGATGTCGCTATGGCTTTTATTGAGAACGATTTGGTTCTTGATCACTTTTGGCATGGAAAACCATGGTGCATCAGTATGAAACGTTTTACAGAGAGGTTGAAACAGAGCAAAGAAATGAACTTCTACTTTCGTCCTTTAGCAAAAGACGCTCCATTTATTGAAATGGGGGGCATACCTCAAGAATTCATTCCGGATTTCAGTCAAGAAGATCATATTTTAGAAATCAGCAACGTTGAACTCATTCCGGAATATCGTATTGACATTGATGAATAAAGGTTGAAAAATAGAACAAGTACGAAGAATTTGCAGAGCAATACGCCTTTATAACTATCCTACTTTTTCGACTTAACGGCTACAGCAGATCGTATCCTACTAAGCGATTCTGGCGACATAAGGAGATAAGAAGCTATATCATTAACTGAGGCTCTATTCGCCACAGTAGGGAAATCTTTTAAAAAACGCTCATAACGCTCTCTTACTGATTCAAACCTCCACGAATCGGCTTTTACTTGATGCAATATCAGATTATTTTCAAAGAAATGTCTCAACCACTCAGCAATCAATCTATGCCTATAAGTCAACTCCACCAATTCAGCATAGGGTATCAAACATATTTCACTATCCTCCAAAGCCTCCATCATCAGATTTGAAGGCTTATTTTTAAATATACTCTCAATACAATATGCAATATTTCCCTCACACGTAAAATGTTCTGTCACTTCACGTCCATATTTAAAATAATATTGACGCAACAGCCCATGACAAACATACACCATATACTTACAAATTTGTCCTTCTGCCACTATCATTTCCTTTTTGGCTACCTGCTGAAAGACAATAATCTTAGACAAGGCTTTCTTTTCTTCTTCTGACATGCAAGAAAAAAAAGGTATCAAATCGATATTCATATACTGACGTGTTTTTCTTGGAAGCAAATATAAATACTTTTCTAGTTAATGTAAACGAAATGCTATCTGATATAAATCAGAAAAAATGTTTATAATAGAACCACTGTGCTGATTTTTCTCGTTTTTATATTTAAAGTTATTTATATTTGCATGTCACTAATTACATTTTATTATGTTTCTTCTCGGATACGACATAGGGAGTTCTTCTGTGAAAGCCTGCATTTTAGACGCACAAAGTGGTAAAATTATAGGCAGTGCATTTTATCCCAAACAAGAAGC
>JAGBUF010000203.1 GCA_017630975.1 Paraprevotella sp.
CGTTTGAAACAAGAAATTCTTTTGGGTATCGGTGGTGTATTGACATTGAAGAAGTTGGGTATCAAAAAAGATATCTACCACTGTAATGAAGGTCACGCTGCGTTGTGTAATATCCAACGTTTGTCGGACTACGTTAATGAAGGTCTTACCTTCAACCAAGCATTAGAGTTGGTTCGTGCATCTTCATTATATACCGTACACACTCCGGTTCCTGCAGGTCATGACTACTTTGACGAAGGTATGTTCGGAAAATACATGAGCGGTTATGCTTCTGCATTGGGCATCACTTGGGATGAATTGATTGGCATGGGTCGTCAAAATCCTGATGATCACTCTGAACGTTTCTGTATGTCTACATTCGCATGCAACACTTGTCAAGAAGTAAACGGTGTAAGCTGGTTGCATGGAAAAGTATCACAAGATATGTTTGCTAACATTTGGAAGGGTTATTTCCCTGAAGAAAGTCATGTAGGTTACGTCACCAATGGTGTACACTTCCCAACATGGTCAGCTACAGAATGGCAAAGACTTTACAAGAAGCACTTTGATGCCAACTTCATGAATGACCAAAGTAACCAAAATATCTGGGAAGCTATCTATAATGTTTCTGACGAAGAAATTTGGAAAACACGCATGGAATTGAAGACTAAGTTGATTCAGTACATCCGTGAGAAATTCCGTGATAGCTGGTTGAAGAATCAGGGTGATCCTTCACGTGTTGTTTCTTTGATGGACAAAATCAATCCTAATGCATTGTTGATCGGTTTCGGTCGTCGTTTTGCAACATACAAGCGTGCACACCTGTTGTTCACAGACTTGGATCGCTTGGCTAAGATTGTAAACAACCCTGATTATCCGGTTCAATTCCTTTACACAGGTAAGGCACACCCTGCTGATGGTGCCGGTCAGGGATTGATTAAGAAAATCTATGAAATCTCACAACGTCCTGAGTTCTTGGGTAAGATTATCTTCCTTGAAAACTACGATATGCAATTGGCTCGTCGTCTTGTCAGCGGTGTGGATATCTGGATGAATACTCCGACTCGTCCTCTTGAGGCCAGCGGTACTTCAGGTGAGAAAGCATTGATGAACGGTGTTGTAAACTTGTCTGTACTTGATGGATGGTGGTTAGAAGGCTATCGTGAAGGTGCCGGTTGGGCATTAACAGAAAAACGTACATACACCAACCAAGGTTACCAAGATCAACTTGATGCTGCAACCATCTACAGCCTTTTGGAAAATGAAATTCTTCCATTGTACTACGCACGCAACAGCAAGGGATTCTCTCCGGGTTGGATCAAGACCATCAAGAACTCTATCGCTCAAATTGCACCTCATTATACAATGAAGCGTCAGTTGGATGATTACTATAGCAAGTTCTATAATAAGGAAGCTGCTCGTTTCAAGACTTTGGCTGCTGACAACTACAAGAAGGCAAAAGAAATCGCTGCTTGGAAAGAAAGCGTAGCTGAAAAATGGGACGATATTGAAATTGTGTCAACTGAAAAGTGTGAAGCATTGATCAACGGACAAATCGAAAGCGGTCAAGACTACAAGATTAAGGTGGTAGTAGACGAGAAAGGTTTGAACGATGCAATAGGTATTGAGTTGGTTACTTTGCACACAGACAAAGATGGTAAGGAACGTATTTATTCTGTAGAACCGTTGAATATGGTGAAGCAAGAAGGCAACCTGTACACTTTTGAATGTGTTCACACTATCAATAACGCTGGTAGTTTCAAGGTGGCATACCGTATGTATCCGAAGAACGAGGAACTTCCTCATCGTCAAGATTTCTGCTACGTTAAGTGGTTTAACTAATCAGCAGAACAGGATATCTCATCACAGCCGGGTTCATCAGAACTCGGCTGTTCTTTTTAATAATAGGTATAAGATGAAAAGAATGCCACAAAATGAAAGCCACTCAATAGAATGAACTAATGAGTGGCTTTGTTATAGTATGTTTTGAATGAGATTAAATCAGATACTGTGAACTAATGGATTCGTTACTTTCAACACGACGAATAGTTTCAGCCAAGATGTCAGCGATACTGATTTGTTTCACTTTAGCACATTGATGAGAGTAGGGGATACTGTCAGTAAATACCAACTCTTCGAGTGCAGAATCTTCAACTCTTTGTGAAGCAGGACCTGACATAATACAATGTGTTGCAATAGCACGAACTGAACGTGCACCTTTTTCCTTCATCAAGTTAGCCGCTTTGGTGATCGTCCCGGCTGTATCTACCATGTCATCAATCAGAATAACATTAGCGTCTGTCACATCACCTATAATTTGCATTTCTGCCACTTCATTCGGACGCTTACGACTCTTGTTGCAAAGCACCAAAGGACAATTCAAAAATTTAGAATAAGTGCTTGCACGTTTGGAACCACCAACATCAGGAGCTGCTATAACCAGATTGTCCAGATGAAGAGATTCAATGTATGGCAACATAACGCTTGAGGCATACAAATGATCGACTGGGACGTCAAAAAATCCTTGTTCTTGATCGGCATGCAAATCCATTGTTATCAATCGATCTATTCCGGCTACGCTCAACATATCAGCCACCAACTTAGCACCAATAGAAACACGCGGTTTATCTTTTCTATCCTGACGTGCCCATCCGAAATAAGGAATAACCGCAATGATACTTTTAGCAGATGCACGCTTTGCAGCGTCAATCATTAAAAGCAACTCCATTAAGTTATCAGAATTGGGGAACGTAGACTGTACTAAAAATACATCACGTCCACGGATAGATTCCTCATACGAAACGGAAAACTCACCGTCAGCAAAATGGGTGATGACCAAATTACCTAAAGAGCATCCCATCGTTGCACAAATCTTCTCAGCCAAGTATTTTGATTTAGTGCCGGAAAAAACCATAAAAGTATTATTCTGACTCATCTTTATAACGTATTTATATTTTTATTATCCTTTAATCCGTGACCTTTCTCAATTTACGGAAATGATTAATCAATTCCTTGTAGTCGAGGGTAGAGTGGATGTGAAATCTGTTCCACAAATCACCGAGAACAACAACACCACCGAAACCTAAGTCCTTTATCACATCTACATTTTCAGTAGTAATCCCACCTAAAGCCATCACTTTCTTGTCAATTACACCGGCCTCAGCTGATTGTTTGAGGACTTCCATATCAAAAGCCGCAGTATAAGACGACTTTGATATACTATCAAAAATAGGACTTAAGAACGAATAAGTGAAATTCTTCTTCTCATTTTTCAATTCATCTATATCGTGAAATGACTTACTGAGATGTCCTTTATATCCTTCAGGTGCCTCGGGATTTCTACTATTCAAATGAATACCCTTCAAATCAAACTCATCCTTCAAATAGAAATGATCATGTACTACTATTTGTTGGCGGTAACATTCGGGTATCAGTGTCAGCAATCGCTCTGAATAGATGGGCTCTGTTCCTGGTTTTCTCAAATGCAAAATATCCAAGCCTTCCTCAAACAGTGCCGTTATAATCTTGTCTTCCTCCACAAAAAAATCAGGAGGCGTCAATAATATCAATTTCATGAGTATGCTTTATAGCTATTTGTATGCAAAGTTAAAAAAAGAAAACATACTACAAGTAATTAAAGCAGTTTATTTATCTAAAAAGACAGATAAAAGAATAAAAAAGAAAAAGGCCATACAAATGTATGACCTTTCTTGTTTGTTTGAAAGAAGTATAATAGAAGAGGTTTATGCTTCAGCAGGAGTTTCAGTTGTTTCTTCTACCGGAGCATCAGCAGTTTCTTCAGCCTCTGCTTCTGCCAAAGCGGCAGCTGCAGCAGCTTTCTTCTCTGCTACTTTCTTTGCGATCTCTTCATTGATTTTTTTCTCAGCTTGCAAGCGAGCTTCAGCAGCAGCTTTCTTTTCAGCGGCCTTCTTAGCCTCGAAAGCTTCAATACCTTTTTGCTTGTCTTGTTTCCAAGCCTCGAACTTTGCTTGCGCAGTAGCTTCATCAAAAGCACCCTTCTTCACACCGCCACGAAGATGTTTCATCATATAAACACCCTCTTTAGACAAGATGTTACGCACTGTGTCTGTAGGTTGTGCACCTACCTCTACCCAATAAAGAGCGCGATCGAATTTCAAATCTACAGTTGCAGGATTGGTGTTAGGGTTGTAAGTACCAATCTTTTCTGTAAACTTACCATCACGTGGTGCTCTTACGTCTGCTATCACGATGCTGTAAAAAGCGTAGCCTTTACGACCATGACGCTGCAATCTAATTTTAGTTGCCATAATTTAATTTTAATTTTATAGGTTTGAAATATGCCGTCAACTCGTAACGGCGGTGCAAAATTACTCTTTTTACTTTATACTACAAAGGTTTCTATCTATTTTTAAGTGTTTGTACACATTATTTGTTAACGAAACGGTCCATTCAGCATATGTTTAGAACATTTCAGTTAGAAAACGCTTGTTTTTATTTAATAAACTTAATTCATGGTGCGAATCTTGTTTGTTTCTATTAACTTTGCAACAAAGTTGATAAAATGTCAAGAATATACACCTATATATATATAATGGTATGCACCATTTTCCTCATATACCCATCTCATGCTTGGGGACAAATAAAAGGGAAAATAGTAGATGCAGAAACAGGGGAACCTATCCCGTATGCCAATGTATATTACCAGAAACAGCGTGCTATCGGAACAAACACAAATTTGAATGGACGTTACACATTGGAATCACCACCGGTTGGTGACACTATTATTATATCATACGTAGGATATCAATCTCACAAGGAATACGTAAAAAGAGGAACCAGAAAAACAATCAATGTCTCACTGCGTGACTTGGGAACTGAAATGAAAGAAGTGCTCGTCAAGCCGGAGAAACAACGATATCGTCGTAAAAACAATCCTGCAGTTGATTTGATGAAAAAAGTCATTGCTGCAAAAGGAAATCATGATTTGTCACTCAATGACTATTATCGGTACGACAAATATCAGCGTATCACATTGGGATTCAACAATATCACACAGGAGTTTATAGACAGCGGATTTCTCCGCCATTATCCGACACTCATCGACCAAGTGGAGTATTGTCCACAAACACAAACAAGGATTCTTCCCATCACCTACAATGAAACGGTATCTGAACACATGTATCGGAAAAGCCCTAAGGATGAACGTGAGTTCATACGTGGCACGCACTCCGAAGGCGTAACAGAATTGTTCCGTACAGGTGATATCGGTACTGTCATGCTACAACGATTCTTTACAGATGTAAACATATACGACAACTCCATTCTTCTTTTGGAAAGACAATTTACAAGTCCATTGTCAACATCCAATGCCATTTCCTTCTACCAATATTTCATTATGGATACCGTCATGGTAGACGAAGACCCATGCATTGAACTGAGTTTTGTTCCGCAAAATCCACAGGACTTTGGTTTTTCCGGTAGGCTATGGATCATGAACGACAGCACATATAGGGTGAAACGATGTTTGATACATTTGCCGGTACGTTCCAGTGTGAACTTTATCAGCAACATGACCATCGAACAGGATTTTTCCACGTTGCCGAACGGACAGAGGGTATTGGTCAGAGATAATATGATTGTAGAAATGGGAGCATTGAAAAAGTTTCATAACATGTTCCTCAAGCGCACCACGTCATACAGTTCCTTTGATTTTACACCGCTTGCCGACGTATGTTTTGAAGTGAGAGAGAAACCAAGAGAGGGAACTACAGAAATCAATGACGAAGGATTCTGGCAGCAGCATCGTACAGATTCACTAACCCGCTCCGAAGCTAACATGCCCAATATGATTAATAGAATACAAAAGTCTAAAGGGTATGGATGGATCATGTGGATTGTCCGCGCATTTATTGAAAATTATGTGGAAACATCTGCACCGGGCAAAAAAAACTACGTGGATTTCGGTCCGGTGAACACAATCGTCTCGTCCAACTTCATAGATAAGGTGCGGTTCCGCCTCAGTGCGCAAACCACAGCCAACCTTCACCCACAGCTTTTCTTGAAAGGATACGTGGCTTATGGTCTTCGAGACAAACGCATCAAATATTTGGGCGAAGTGGAGTACTCATTCCTGAAAAAACAATACTCACAACAGGAATTTCCACGTAATTCCATCACTCTTTCGGCACGATACGATGTAATGGCAGCATCGGATGCTTTGTTACCTACAGACAAGGACAATGTATTTACATCATTCAGAACACAGGTGGTGGATCAGATGTCCTACTTCCGTAGTTATAATGTGAAATACATATATGAATTTGACAACAACTTCAGTATCACAACACAACTGCGCCACATGACGCAAAACCCCACCGGTTCGTTATTCTATCGTACTTTATCCGGAACGGACATCAACGAACTGACACAAAGCGAAGCAACACTGAGCTTGCGTTATGCCCCCGGTGAGAAA
>JAGBUF010000204.1 GCA_017630975.1 Paraprevotella sp.
ATAGTAGGCGGTTGGGCTGAGGCATGTAAGAAGTATGGATTGCCTTTGGGCGTCAGTGTGCATGCTTCTCATACCTGGCTTTGGATGGAAGGTGCACAGGATTTTGACGGTAAACTGACGAAAGCGGATGGTATCGGTAAATGGTGGGAAGGTTACGACCCTCAGGATTTGTATGAACAAAATCACCCGCGTAGCGTGAACAGTCAAGATGTTGGTACGATACATAGTCAGTGGAATTGGGGCAACGGAGCAGCACAACCTACTGAAGCATATAAAACGAAAGTGTATAACCGTACGATAGACCTTATCAACAAATATCATCCTGACTTGGTTTATTATGACGATACGGCGGTGCCATTCTATCCTATCAGTAATGAAGGGTTGGAGATGACAGCACATCTTTATAATAAGAGTTTGAAGGATAATGACGGCAATATGCGTGCCGTTGTGATGGGTAAAATTCTGAATGAAGAGCAGAAAGAATGTATGTTGTGGGACGTAGAACGAGGTGTGCCGGACCGTCCGCAACCAAAATATTGGCAAACATGTACCTGCTTGGGGCAGTGGCATTATGACAGAGGTGTCTATGATAGGAATGAATATAAGTCGGCGGCTACAGTCATCAAAATGTTGGTCGATGTGGTCAGCAAGAATGGAAATCTATTGATGAGCGTACCTGTTCGTGGTGATGGCTCAATTGATGAAAAGGAAGTTGCGATACTTAAAGATATCAAGGCATGGATGGATATTAACGGAGAGAGTATTTTCGGAACACGTCCGTGGACCGTCTTCGGTGAAGGACCTAATGCAGAAAGTTCCAATCCGCTCAATAACCAAGGGTTTAACGAAGGTGTGAATTATGTGGCAGAGGATATCCGTTATGTAAAGAAAGGTGATATTGTTTATGTCACTGCATTAGGGTGGAGTGCAAACAATGTGATGGTGTTGAAGAACCTTTCATCTGTATCTCCTTATTATCATTCCAAAATCAGCAAAGTGGAATTGTTAGGATATGGTGAAGTGAGTTATGTATGTGATAAGGATGGTTTGATGGTAAAACTTCCCACTGTACGCCCAAATCCCATTGCACCTGTTTTGAAGGTTTCTTTTGGAGGAAGTGCAGCACTGGCGGACTTGCATCAATTGCAAGAAGTAGTAGTGGAAGATTTGAATTTGGCAAAGCAGAACATAGGAAACAATACAGGACAGTATGAAAACGAATACGTAAATGCATTGGACGATGCGTATCAAGCCTCAAAAGTGAGCGAAGGGGCATCCACAGAAGAGATTGCAACAGTCTACTTGCAACTGAAAAAAGCTTATGCGGATTTCATGCTTTACGGTGCAAATAAATGTGTGGTGTTAAAAGGTGATGAACAAGCAGAGGATGTGACAGCAGAATATTTGGTGGAAGCAAGTAATTTTTCTCGTTCGGACGAGGGAGTCGTTTCCACGTCTCGTTTCGGCTTATTAGGTGAGCCTTGGGTGGTGACTTCTAACATTATTAATCAGGATAACTTTACAACCGGAGGTTTTGATTCCTATAATTCAAGCAAGTGTATAGGAGTTCAGAAATGGTACAATACCGATCCTGCCATTGAGAACGGCAAAATCTATCAGGTGACGACATTGCCAGCCGGTAATTATAATTTTACGCTGAGTGTACATGAACAATACGGTTTGACAGCGAACGAAATCCTTTTTTGCGTAGCAAAAGGTAAGGTACTACCTGATATGGAAGACGTGAAAACGGAGGCTTTGGCATATCATGATATGGTAACGTCAAAGACAGGTGGCTTGTCAAAATGTTGTTATTTTACGTTAGAGGAAGAAACGGAGATTTGTTTGGGTTGGTCGGTGTCCATAGGTGCAGCGGCAAAGGAAAAGAGTATACGCGTTAACAGAGTCCGTTTGTATAAGGATAGCGAGAATGTGTCGGCAGATTACCTAAAGAATTATGACAGGATTCAGCGTAAGGATATCAATTACCCACGTTTTGGAGTTCCACAATATTGGACGGTTGAGAATTTTAACGTGCCCCAAGGCAATGGTGACGGTATTAAATTGGGCATCGATAAATATCCCGGTTACAACACTTTGATGTTGGGCGTGTGGAACGATCGTGCTTCGGCTGTAGGCGATTTGAGCAAGGCACGCATATATAAGAAAGTGACACTGCCTGCAGGTACCTATTATTTTGGTGCGTCTTACGAAGCATTGTATAAGATAGGTCATGGTTTCATTTTTATGAGTGAGACGTTGCCGGAAACCAATTCGGCGGAAGCTTGTGATGCTTATGCACATCTATCTGATGCTTCACTCAATGACAATAAATACGGTATAAAGTTCACGCTTAATCAAGAAACTGAAGTGTATTTGGGTTGGATGGCAAATCTGACAGAGGGAGACGCCACTCAAGAATTCCGGGCCAAAGAAGTTGCATTGTTAAAATACAAAGAAACAGAGGGTGGTGGAGTTAAAATAGAAGAGGTTCAGACGCTACAGGATTTTAATACTTCCACTGAGTATTATACAATTGCCGGTACTCGCCTTGACAAAGAACCAAGTCAAGGCTTTTTTATCAAGCGCCAAAATGGCAATGCTTTTAAAATTTATAATAGATAAAATAGGGGAGAGATTGTTCGTTATTTAGTAAGTTGGGACCTTTTTTTAATCAAAAAGAGGTCCTTTATGTTTCAAATACTGTTATAGAACTTATTTGAAGAAAGAAAATGTTTGACATAAAATAAAAAAAAATAACTTTGCGCATGTGTTGGCTAATATTATAAATTTTAGAATATGATTAAAAATTTATTATCAGTCTTGTGTGTGGTAGTTGCTATATTCAACTTGCAAGCACAGACATGGGAAGCACCGGCTGTTCCTGGAAAATCATTAGGTTCGTTAAGTTCCACTGAGATCGTGTATTTTTACAATGTCAAGACAGATGCCTTTTTCTTGAATGGTATGGATTGGAATACCAACGCATGTGCCACGCGTTTGACCAATGGTGATAAAGCCATTTCAACGCCACAGCAATGTTCTGTAAAAGTAAACAATGGTAAGGTTAGCATCAGTTTGAAAAGTTTTGCCGACAAGTATTTGTCTTGTCCGAGTCTAAATGCCAATGATGTTTATGTGGATCAAACAAATAATTACGAATTTTCATATACCGAGACAGTTACAGGTTCTCATGTTTATACATTGAGAAATGTAGCGCAAGGTAAAGATTTAGACGTAACGTGGCAATATGGAGGACATTTGACGTTAGTGAATGGTGGCGGAAACACCCAATGGGCTTTTATTCCGGAGACAGCTGTTACTAATGGAAGTTATGCACTTTATAAAGCAAAAAAACAATTGTACAACGTATATAAGGCGGTGTGCGATGCCGGAAAAGAATCTGTTTACAATAGTCAATTGACCACAGCATACAATGCCTATACTGCTGCAAGTGCGACGGAACAAAGTCTCATTCAGGCAGCAAGAACACTTTTCAAAGCAGTATATGCAGATATTGAAGGACCGCTCAATGTGTCTTTCCTTTTTGATACGCCTGATATGGTAGGTGCGGCTTCTATCAGTGCTTGGACTGCAAGTGGTCAAAACTTTAATTGGGGGGAGTTTGAACAATATCACGCTCCAATTGAACTTTCGCAGACGAAGAATGTACCCCAAGGATTGTATGATGTAGTGTTGCATGCGTTGTATCGTCAGGACGGCAATGATGCTGCACCTATATTGGCAGCAACCGCCTCAAATGTTGTAAATGTTGAGATTCCACAAGTGGGTTCCATTGACTACCAGGTGAGTAATGCCAATAGCAACGACTGGAAAGCCGGTGATTTGTACAATCAACCCAATGGTATGCAATCTTGTGCACAAGCATTGACGCATAATGAGGCTGTGGCAGTGGCTAAAAATGTCATTGTTGACGGAACGGGTTCGTTGGCTGTTAGCGTTAAGGTGACAAGCAGCAATCAGTGGTTCAACTGGCAGGGTGTAGAAATCATCTATAAAGGTGTAGGTGTGAAGTCTTTGAAAGATGAGTTGCTGGCAACCATTACCATTGCGAATGAATGGTATGGTGATGGACATTATAAAGGAGCAGAAGATTTCAAGCAAGTAATGGATCAAGCACAAATCGTTTATAATGACGAGCAATCTACTGCCAATCAATTGATTGAGGCCAATGAAGATTTATTGCAAGCGATTGAGATTTTCAAAAAAGCATCAGCTTCGATAGAACGTCCGTTGGATGTGTCATCATTAATCAATAACCGTAGTTTTGAAAAAGGAGCCGTTGATTGGAATCAAACCAATATGAGTGCGCAAAGCAATACTGCCTTTTCTGCCAAGGTGGGAAATACTTACATGGAGAAATGGGTGGAAAAAGGCAATCATGTAGGTGATGCTTATATTTCGCAGGTGATAAATAATCTTCAAACAGGAATCTATATACTTAAAGCAAGGGCACAAAATATACAAGAAGGAAACTCTGTTTTGCAGAATAATGCTTGGATTTTTGCTAATAATAGTGTTACAGAAGTCAATATGGCCGGTGAGTATACACTTATTTTTACCAATATTGAAAAGAATACAACAATAGGTTTCAAGGCGGAAAATGCAACAGGAAACTGGTTGTCATGCGATAACTTTGAATTATATTATGCCAGTGGTGAGTTTGAAGACCTTAAAAAAGAATTGCAAAATTACATCGATACTGCAGAACCATATGTCGTCAAGAAAATGCAGAAGTCTGTATTGGAAACATTGCAAAATGCCATTCATGCAGCACAAAATGAACTCAATGCCACCGATGCAACAAACTATCCTAATGTAGCTACTCCTCTGCGTGAAGCTGTTGAAGCAGCCAAAGTTTCAATCAGAGCTTATGAAAGCTTACAGAAAGCCATAGACGAAGCAGAAGTGAAATATGGAAATGGAGAAATGAATGCTGCCGATAAATTCTTGGCAGCTATTCAAAAGGCTAAAGCCGTGAATGATAACTTGGAGTCTACGCAAGACGAGATGGCTCAAGAGATTGTTAATCTGGAAAAGGCTGCATTTGAATATCTTTTAGATAATGGTTTCGGAACCATTCCTACTGTTGTTACAGACAAACGATATGCAAGAGGTGCTATTGCGGTATTCGGCAGAATGAGTGTAAGTGGAGTTCCTTCTAGTGAGATAATAGAGCAGGGCTTCTGTTGGAGTGTGGAACCTAATCCAACTGTGCTTGACAACAGAAGTTCACAGTATTTGGAGAATAATGGTCGTATATATGTAATGAATATGGAACCTTCAACCTTGTGTTATATTCGTGCTTATGCGATCACCAAAACATATGCTGTAGGATATGGTGAACAAATGAGAGTCTCTACTTTACCTAAAGGTAATGTAACTTATTGGTATAATGACGGAGGAGATGCTGCGCAAAATGAGAAGAATCATACGGCATTAACCACAGCTACTACTTATTGGTCCAATTACACCAGTATAAATGGTTTCCATGTGACTTGTACATTCAGTCCGGGTACTCCGACTGCCGATTGTGGTTATGGCGGGAATATGCGTATTGGTACTAATATGGGACAACGTGCCGGAACATGCATGCACGAAATGAATCATGGAATCGGTGGAGGAACACTTCCTATTTGGGGAGGTTGGTCATCATCTCCTCTGCGTACGTCAATCAATGGTGATTGGGCGGGCGACCGTGCGAACGAGGTGGTACGTTTCTGGGAAAATCGTAACGAGTTGGTTATTACAGCTGCTTATGATGGAGCACATTGGGCTGTAGTTCCTAAAGGTGAGACATATTCTCAAGGGAATACGTACCATGATAAATATCCGCACAATGGAGCACATTTAGAGCCAGGAGCGTGGGCAGGTCCAAAGAATTGGAATGATACTGAGATTTTCTATATCGGAAACTCTCTTATCAACCAAGGTTTTTGTGAAGATGGATTGATTCCGGTAAATTCACCCAACGCATTCTGCTTGCCTGCGTATGTGTTTGAACACCATGATGATAAGAAGTACTATATCAAAAATGAGGCTGAAGATCGCGGCTTACATTCTTCATATCTAGTGGAAGGAAAAAGTAAAAGAATTCAATGGGTAGAAGCCAGTTCAGAGGATGTGGCAAAAAATGACAGTGCTGCATGGTATATTTCATTTAACCCTAAGAATCAGTATTATCAATTTAAGAATGTAGCGACAGGTCGTTATTTGAGTTATACAGCAAGCGGAGCGAATGGTGTGAAAGCTGCGGACAAAACGACTCCTACCTTAAACGAAAGTTTCCATCTGATGAAAGGACGTTTGGATGTGGTTGTGGGGAGAAGTAACAAGAAGTCAACTCATCGAGGCTATTGGATTATCCATCCGGAAAGTAAGGAAAATCCTGAATGTTTTGTAGCAAATGCCGCAAAGAAAACGGGAACCGCTACTCTCAATCTATATAATGAAGCTGCTTCTCAACGCTGGATTATTTTGGATGAAGAAGGTATTCAGGATTTTGAGACAGGTGTTAAAAGTCTTTATGCAGAAGAGTTGAGGCTGTTGATAAAGGATATACGCAAGATGGCTGAAACTCCTTATGTTGAGGATGTTGATGGAATAGGTGAAGTATTGGAACAGGAACTCGTAGCTATAGAAAGTAAGGCTGTGAGCGTAACAACTGCCGTAGGTATACAACAATTGATGGAAGAAGCTCGTGTTGCAGGTTTGAAATTCCTCTCCAATGCAACACCGGTAGATGTGAATGTTCCGTTCGACATTTCATTCCTTGTAAAAAATGCAAGTATCAATGATAATACAGGTTGGTCTACAACACCGGCATTTAGCAATTCGTGTGCAGAATTCTTTGAGAAAACATTTGACTTCTATCAGAGATTGCAGGGAATGCCGGCTGGTACATATAAACTGATGGCGCAAGCGCTTCAACGACCGGGTAATTATACAACGGCATATAATGATTATAAGGCCGGTGTAG
>JAGBUF010000205.1 GCA_017630975.1 Paraprevotella sp.
ACTATAAAGCGATAAACCTTTACTACCACAGAGCCAAGCATTGCCATCCTTATCAAATGTAATATCAATGATAATGCCACCTACAATATGAGAATTTTGCTCGGTAAAATGGACAATATCTTCATCTGGATGAATAATAAAAAGGCCATCGGTACAACCCACCCATAACCTTCCGTCAGGTCCTACCTGAATATCACCAATAGAGTTTTTGGCAAGAAGAGGACTAAAAGACTGGTGGCTCAACGCCAAGGTTTGAGCATCAAGTACACGCACACCACCATCAAACATACCTATATAATACTTTCCCTGCCACCACATGATATTGTTAACAATGTGGCCCCCCAATTCTTTATCAGAGAAATATCGACGGATATGACGTTCACTATCCACAAACCAAAGGCCGTCTTGTAAGCCCAACAAGGTATGTGCCCCTTTGACGAAGAAACTGCGGATATTCATGCCTTGAGTGGACATTCCATCCGGTTCGTAAGCTTTAAATAAATGGCTATTGTGAGGCACGTAAGCCAATCCACAACGCACCATACCGAACCAATTGACAGCATTCACATCGCGATTGAAACAATGAAGAGCATTGGTAGGCAGACGATGCGTACCCAAAGCATCCATACTATAACGTTCCACAACCTGCTCTGTTTGTGGATCAAGAAGGTAAGCTCCAGAACCATCAGTTGCCACGCATACATAGCCATCATGACTGAGACTTACGTCTGCCACTAAATGTCCTACCTCATTGATGCGCCGGGCTTCAGAGGACAAGCTAGGTTCGTAAACATAGAGCCCATCGGTACAAGTTCCTATAAAAAACTTTGTACCGAAAATGGCAAAACGGTTCAACACCTGCTTTCCACGTAAAGGCATCTGCAGGTCTATGGTGTGGATTTCTCCCGTTTGAGGATTGAAACAACCAAGGTCGTGGCGCTTTAAGAACCAAATGTATCCCTCTGCATCCCGCTGATAGCATCGTACAATGTTGTCAAGCCCATGACGACTAACACCAACATCACGATGATGTAAGTTACTTCCATCCCAATACTGAAAACCTTGTTCACTCCCGATAAACACCGTATCTCCCACTGCTAAAAGGGAAAGAGGACGTTCCACTTCAGGCAATATATGTTCAAAAACCTCCGCACCTTGACGCAAACAATAAAGGCCAAATTGAGTTGCTGCATAAATTTCATTGTTCATGGTCTCGCATAGATCATAAACCTCAGCCTTATATCCTCGCTCATTGCAAATGTTATAGGTAGAGTGCGAACGACCATTGTAAACACTAATACCACTGGTGGTAGCTATCCAAACAAAACCATAATGATCCGTTAGCACTCTGTTTACCGTCTCGCCTGCCAACCCGTCCATCAGTGTGAGGTTAATCATTGTTTCCTCGCCGATTGTAGAAGCACGAGCGATAGGTGACATCAGCAATGTCACGAGAAAAAACGTTAAACGAATGTATCTTTCAATGGTATGTACGACGGTCATAAATTGCCCTATTTAAGAGCAAATATACAACAAATCAATAAATAAGATAATTTATAAGCACTTTTTTACGCAAAAGAATTTTTCGGACCTTGCGAAAGAATCCGAAAAATTCATCAATATATTGTCCGTTTCAGCTATCAACGTTTACCGGAGTAACTGCGCGGAAGATACCATTTTTTCTCGTCCTGAAGAAGGGTTTCAAGCGAAGGATTACGACGACCGATAGTAGTTGCTACTATATCCGGA
>JAGBUF010000206.1 GCA_017630975.1 Paraprevotella sp.
ACCTCACGTCTGATGACAGTGGTTAGACAAGGCAACCCACAAGTTTTCAGCATGTCATTATAGGTAATGGACGGAGGAGCCACAATGACACGATGGGCACGTGTCCCATCCCACGATATTTTCTCATAATTGGAATATACAATATCATAGTTCCCATGAAGCATCAATTCCATCTCTGTCTGAAGTTTTTCAGGCAACCACTGATCGTCAGCATCCAAAAAAGCGACACAGAATCCGTGTGCATTATCAATCGCTATGTTACGAGGTTCAGCCGGTGTACCTGTATTCTTGGAAGTGGAAAACAATTTGATTCTGTCATCCCTTTCTATATACGACTTTACCACCTCCACCGAATTGTCGGTTGAGCAATCGTCACAAATCAGCATCTCCCAATTCTGATAGGTCTGCGCCAACACAGATTCAATCGTTTCAGCGATAAACCGACCTGCATTATAGCAAGGCGTAATGATTGAAACCAAAGGATTTTCTTGACAATTCTTCTCCATCATCCAGAACTAATATTATAAATTCAAGAACCTTTTATCTAAATACACGCATGATGACATGCCACAGCAAATACATGCGATATGATATTCTGAACCATGTTGATGCATGCATATTCACAAAGCCGGCTGACGCATTTGCACCATGTCGTCGGTAATGCACCAACTTTTCGTCTATTACTTTCGTCTTGAAATACCCCATACCAATCAACGTAATCCAATTGTCATGGGCACAATAGACATGATTTTTAGGGAATGGCAAGGATTTTATCAAAACATCGCGTTTAAATGCCATACAGCAGCCGAGATATCCAAATTTCAAAATATTCCCCAAGAATGTTTTATAAGGTTTACGAACACTGTAAAAAGAATCCAACAACTCATTCTCATCCCCGTCAATGATACTTGCATCTGATATGACCAAATCATATTTTTTTAAGTACTGCATACACACAGAGACTCTATCCTCCCGCCACACATCATCTTGGTCGGATAAAAATATATAATGGCCCTTCGCATGCCTCAAGGCATTCTCAAAATTGGGGGTATAACCATGCTTACCTTGATTCTGATATATTTTAATCAAAGGAGAGGATAATTCTCGTATAATCTCTAATGTTGTATCGGAAGACCCATCATCGGAAATAATAATCTCATCCTCGCCGGATAGTTGTGCAATGATGGACTCCAACTGGCGACGAATATATTGTGATCCATTATATGTAGCAATACAAACAGAAATCATAACACATCCTCTTTGTAATAGACCTTATTTCTTATCTCAGACAAACTCTTTACCGAATAATTTTCCTCAAAGACTTTAGCGGCATTCTCCGTCAGTTTTTGTCGTAGCTCCTCACTATTCATCAATGAAGTCAATGCAGTGGCAAACTCTTCAGGGGTGTCAGCGATCAAACAGGATTCAAGGTGACTGAACTTTAAGCCTTCTACTCCAACTGATGTCGTGATGAATGGTACTCCCAACGCTGCTGCCTCCAATATTTTCATCCGCATACCACTTCCAGAAAGGATGGGAACCACCATGATACTGCCACAAACAGCATCAGACAAGCACTCAACAAATCCGCGCATGCCCACTGTATACTTTTCATTACTGATACTGTATTCCTGAGGCCAGCCTTTTCCAATGATTTCAAATTGGATTTGTTCTTTATCGTTTACAAGGGGCAATACTGATTTTATCAACCAATCTACACCTTCACTATTCGGAGCATGGCCATATCCGCCAAGAAAGGTTATCTTTCCATTCCAACCTTTATAAGATTTCAACTCGGAATTGACTGCAGCAGGAGACACATCTATAGGCACACATATTCCCTGATCTTTCAAAATATCCTTGTCTGTCTGTGTCAATGTTACCACCCTATCAAATCGATTCAAATCATCCAACTCATTCTTCTTTACATCATCTCGTAGTCTACATTCAGCATCTGTCAAACTATACCCTGCCAACATACGTTCATTGCGGATATATCTGATTTCATGATGGATGAAAATTTTCTTTACGCTATCAGGCAGACACCTTACCAAAGGCAAAAAAGGATAGAACTCTACCTGAACGACATCTGCCTGAACAGAAGTGATAGTACGACGGATAAAAGCTGAAAATCTTGAATTCAGCGCATACCCATAAGGTTTCAATATTCTCTCAATTTGAAAACGTTCATTATTCGGAATGAATTTCAGTTTCAATGCACGAACTGCCTTACTGAAAAAGAATCGCAAGTCCATCAATTGCGTTGCATAGCGATAAGGCCTAAAAGAGACTTCGGGCCACAACTCCTGCAACTGCTTCATCGCAGACATCTTATTTTGTCCGTTTTCAGGAAAAATAAAAGTGATATTATGTTTTTTTCGTAACTCGTCAATGATATTATATTGCGCCTGTGCGCCTCCTGAATTCAATGGATAAGGTAATAATATGGATACGATTACTATGTTCATAAAGGCAGATGGTTATGGGTTGACATGCATGAACCGGTCTCTATTTCAGATAACGTCATCTCCATTGATTTAGTATATAGAACCTGCATTTCTTTTGAAAAGTCTGAACATTTACGGCAATCGAAAGATTTAATACCATTCACTACCGTCGACACCTCAGGAAATGGAAGCTGGGAATGATAGGAATACATACAATCGGTCAGTCCTGCACGTTTCAGTATCAGGTAAGTCTTACTCGAGGAGAGTATATGGCGCCCCAAAATTCTATCTATCAGACTGCTATATGTCCCATACTCATCAAAACAGAAAAAAGGAACAGCATTATGCAATGACACCACAATAGGGTGCATTCTCTCGCCAATGTATCCTTTAGAATATTTAATCAAAGCATACCAATCCAAAGGATTCAATGGCAGTGGTATATATTTATTCAATCCAAACCGTTGCAACACCTCAGGCATCGGGAAAGCCACCGGTTGCAGATGATTATTCAGCAGTTCATCAGCAAGTTGGCGAATATAATCCGCTTTCATGTAATGTTTGCTGAAACTCAACAATACATAATTGTCCGGCAAAGAGAATTTTTGTAAGATTTCCTCCTTTGTTGGCAATACCCCATAATAGTTCTGATTAAAGGAAAACACCGGATCGGGAGTGATGCTGACATCACTTTTATGGGCAACGTATTCCACCATCTGCTTCGTCCATTCGTCACGGACAGAGATAAAAGAGAAATTGTCCATTCCTCTTTTCATATATGCTGTCTCTGCAGCATTCATAGCTCGGTAAGGAGCATTTTGCGATGAAACAGAAAAGGCACATAATGGAATTTTTTTGGTCAGTTTCTCAGCGAAATGCCCAAAAAATGGATTGCCCTCCATCAAGTCCCAATGTGGCTGAACTCCCCTTATCTTTCTATATAGTTTTCTCAAAGGATGGTTTCGCACTGAAGATGGTGTATATTTGAACAACGCATCACTTCCTACCACCATACCATCCAGATGCAATCGTTCTATTTCCTTCACCAATTCATCTTCGGTACGGCACAAACGGGACACAGGCAAGACATCGGACGTGAAAACTTCATGACAATGTAATTGTTCTTGGGGGATACGACCTTCGTAAAGCTGCTCCAACTCCATAGGGTACCAATGCAACACAATGGGTTCATGTCCCATTCTCTTCAAAAAACCAACCGTTGAAATGGCTTGTAGTTGTGCTCCAAAATTAGGAACGCAATGATAAGTCAGGATTCCTATTTTCATAAAACAATCAATATACATGAAGTCCCTCTTGAGCGGGATGATAACCGTATTTATACTCCTTCTTCTCTCTATACCCTATTATTTTTGCAGGAACACCTCCGACGATGGCATAGGGCGGAACGTCCTTTGTCACAACAGCACCTGTGGCAACAACGGCGCCCTCTCCTACGTTAATACCGGGCAGAATGACAGACCTGCTGCAAATCCATGCATAATCACCAATCTTTACCGGTGCACCTTTGCCCTTAAAATACAAATCGTTATAATCATGATTTAAGGTCCATATAATCGCATCATAGGCAATCACTGCTGAATTTCCGATTTCCAATCCCATACGACCGTCCAAAAGCACTCTTGGTCCGATAGATACATGAGCGCCTATATGAATCCCTTTGGGAGCTCTAATGTGAAATCCGGGATAGAATCGAACAGGTCCACTCATCCTGACACCGATGCCAGACAAGAACCATTTACGAATGTGCTTACTGGGAAAATATGAAATCAGTACATTTGTAATCCACATAAGGACGCCACTGCATATCGCTTTCATCTTCTTCTATTTTTTTAATTTAGTAATTCTAAGTACAAACTCTTTTTCCTCTTTTTTCAATCCAATCATCCAATAGATACACACACATGAAACGACACTCCCCAAAACAGTAAGCATAAAGTTCATGAATGTGTGAGATGGAAGATTCATATATATCAAGATGGGCAGTATGGGACATAAAAGGGTTATGGGAGTAATACTCACCAAAGTCTCGCTTATAAAACTCTTTATAGAAACAGGCACAAGTTTGGATACGATATATAATCTCAAGAACAGCGCAATAACCGCAATACAAAAACCTATTGCGAAAGCTATTTCCGGTACTGCATAATACGACAGAAAAATATAAGACAAAGGCAGATTGAGCAGCATTAAAGTTCCTACTGCGAACTGATACAACTTGATTTTACCGGATGCTTGCGACGCAGTCATCAATGTGCCGGACATACTATCAATCAACGCTGTGACCAATATCCAACGAACAAACGAAACGGTATGTTCAGGAATTACCGGCAGCCATAAGTCCAAGATATATGGTGTCTGAATAAACAGAGGTAGTACGATGAAAAATAACAG
>JAGBUF010000207.1 GCA_017630975.1 Paraprevotella sp.
CAATCCTGTAACTTGCTCTGCACTAACTGGTGCTGACACTCAGAAATGGGTTTTCATGAGCGTAGCCAAAATGAAAGAAGAGATGTTAAACGCCAATGAAAATGGTTTTAATATCACTCCTTTGATTCAATCGGCTGAATTTGATGCAGGAAACGGACGTGATTGGGGATATTATAAAAATTGGGCCAACTTTAATGGTACATGGAATATAGGGTTAGTAGGTTATGGAGGTTCTGCAAGTGATTATAAGACATTGGCGTATATACAAAGCACAGCCAACGCTTCTACCATCAGTCAGACTTTAAGCAATATGCCGGCAGGACGCTATGAATTATCATTTGATGGACTTTATAGATATGAGTACTATAAGAAGGCCACCTCAAAACCAACGGCTCAAAGTGCAGGTGACTTGACTGTACCCGTTGCTTTTGGCACACAAAGTACCAATTTGAAACATTGTACAAGTGTGAGTGTGGGCGATTATGCCGCTGCATATAATGAATTTGCATCCACAAATACATATAGTTATACCATAAGCAATACCTTAGCCGAAGCCAGTGATTTAGCATTAAGCGTATCAAAACCGGCTACAAAACAACAAGAGTGGTCAAAGTCAACATCAGTATTTGGATATATGAGTGGAGGCTCAGAAGGTTACAATAGTTGGGTAGTCATCGACAACTTTAAATTAATGTTCTACCCGACAAGTATCTCCGAAGAATCGCAAAGAGAGGCTGAATTGAACGAGTTGGCAGCCTACATCAACCAAGCGTGGGATGAAGTACAAGCAATGGGTCCCGAAGCAGTTGCAGCCTACGACCTTTCAACTTTGGTTTACCGTTACGAGAACGGTTTAATCTCAGATGATATTGAGCAAGAAAAAGCCATTGTGGACGAAGCTGTTGCAGTGTCTCAAATAGCGGCAAACCAAGCAATCGTTGACGATGCGTTGGCATCAGATGGTGACATCACCAGTTTGATTGTGAATCCTAGTTTTGAGACCGGTGACAGAACGGGATGGACCATTGGTGTTTGCCCGCTATACCAAGACGAAAACTTTGACGGAAGCGATGCCGTTACAGGTAAGCATGGAACTTACCGTTTGAATGTATGGTCAAGCGATGCTTCCATCACAAAGTCAACTACACAAACTATTACTAATATTCCAAATGGCTTGTACCGCCTTACAGCGTTGGTGGCTACCGACGATGCAGCGAAAAAGGTTTACTTGATTGGTAACGATTATCATGCTGCCAATGCGACAACTGTAAATGCTGCAACTTTCGTAGAAGAAGACCTCTTGTTCCTAGTTAAGGACAGAACCGCTACAATTGGTGTCATTGGTAACTGGAACAGCACCGGTTATTACCATCCGAAAGGCGGTTGCTGGTACAAAGCCGACAACTTCCGTTTGGAATATGTATGTGACGCAGCGCACGGACGTGTAAAGTTGGCAATTGACGATGCCAACGCACAGGCTGCCAACTTTGACGAGTATGGCAAGGCTGCGTTCAATATTTCACAATACGAAACAGCATATGCCAACAAGACCATTACAGGTGACGGTTCAACCGAAGTTAATGCTATCTATGCAAATCTTCAAGCCGCAGCAAAAGCACAAAAGACAGTTAATGCCCCGATGACTGCAACTATATCCAATCCAAATTTTGAAAAAGGTTTATATGACGAATGGACCTGTGAAACAGTAGATGGCGATACAAAAGTCGCATCACAAGAAGACATGACTTATGCTGCTGCCGGTGCCGATGGTCGTTATTTATTTAATACATGGAAAGATGATACGGCCGGAATGCTTACACAAAAGATAAGCGGAATTCCTAATGGTAAATACTCAATTAGCGCAATGATTGCCACAGCTTCAGGGTTGAGCATAAATCTAATAGCTAATAATGTGAGCACAACAGTGAGCGGTGCAACAGCTTTAACTCATTATGATTCTAAAGAAATTATGGTAAAGGCAACGGTAGATGAATTTGAGGTGACTGATGGTACAGCAACTATTCAAGTAATGGGCGTTGACAACGCTTGGTACAAAGCCGATGATTTCCGTTTGACTTACTTAGGCAACGATGTTACTCTTAAAGAGACAGACACAGAACTTAATTTTACTGATGGCGATTGGTACACATCTGTAACATTGAAACGTAATGTGAAAGCGAATACATGGTCTACATTCGTTGTTCCGTTCAATATGGAAATTCCAACAGGATGGGAGGTGAAAGAATTGACCTTTGCCAACCAAAATGGCAATGTGGTTTCCGCAACATTCAGCGATGCAGCTACAATCGAAGCCGGTACACCATATATGGTGCGCACAAAGGAGGCTTGGGAAGGAACAACTGTAGAGAATACAACATTGACATCAGCTTTGAATGATGTGGATGGCAATGGTATCGTAACCTTCAAAGGTAACTACATCAATGGAAAAGTACCTACAGATGCATTCTTTATCAGTGATAATAAGTTCTATCAAGCTGTTGACAATAGCAACACATTGAAAGCATTCCGTGGTTACTTCGAAGCAACCGGAGGTGCCGGTGTGAATGTATTGAACTTTACATTCGATGGCGAAGAAACAGCTATCAATGGTGTAGAGGCTGATTCAGATGCAACAATTGTAGCGATTTACAGTCTCGACGGTCGTCGCATTGAAAGCATGCAACGTGGTGTGAATATCGTGAAATTAAGTGATGGAAAGACCAAGAAGGTCATCGTAAAATGATAACACAATTAACTAAAGATATGAAGAAAAATTGTTATGTCGCACCACAAGTAGAGGTGCATGAGATAGACGTAGAATGTATGTTGGACATGTCCGCTACCGGTTCTTTACCCGGAACTGGAATCGGTGGTGAAAGCAATGGCGGCATGGACGCTGATGCTAACGTCCGCAACGAATGGGATGAAGGTTTGTGGTAGAAGAAAATCCTTAGCCCCCCCCTCCGAAGGGTGTGAATAGTATAAAAGCTGCATGCGTGTTGCATGCGGCTTTTTCTTTTTCCCTTATTTCTTTCCTTTTTCACTTTGTTTGCTATATATTTGCAAAAGAGATAAAAAGAATTGACATGGAAGTGATTAAAACAGCCATTGAGGGTGTGGTGATTATTGAGCCGCGTATCTTCAACGACGCGAGAGGGTATTTTTTTGAATCCTTCTCGCAGAGAGACTTTGATGCACAGGTACGTGAGGTGCGTTTTGTGCAAGACAATGAAAGCAAAAGCGGATATGGAGTATTGCGTGGATTACATTTCCAAAAACCGCCTTATGCACAAAGTAAATTGGTGCGTGTCATCAAAGGTGCAGTGTTGGATGTGGCAGTGGATATTCGTAAGGGGTCGCCTACTTTTGGACAGCATGTAGCTGTGGAACTGACCGAAGATAACCATCGCCAGTTCTTCGTGCCAAGAGGCTTTGCACATGGCTTTAGTGTGCTAACACCGGAGGTGGTGTTCCAGTATAAGTGTGATAATTTCTATGCACCACAACATGAAGGGGCGATTGCATGGGACGATCCGGACTTAGGTATTGACTGGCGATTGCCGGCGGAGGCGGTAATCCTTTCTGAAAAGGACCGTCATCATCCGAGATTGAAGGATGCAGAGTGGTTGTTTGATTATAACGAGGATTTGTATTAAGGGTTTCTCCCTTTGCCCCCTAACGAGGGCTGTATAAGTAAGGCAAATTAAATTTAATTTATATGGAATTCAAGAGAAGTATTATCATTACCGGTGGTGCCGGGTTCATTGGCAGTCATGTGGTACGTTTATTTGTGAATAAATATCCGGAGTACCATATCATCAACTTGGATAAGTTGACTTATGCCGGTAATTTGGCCAACTTAAAAGATATAGAAGATCGTCCTAATTATACTTTCGTCAAGGCCGATATTTGTGATTTTGATACTATCATGGCTTTGTTGCCCGAATATCATGTGGATGGAATCATTCATTTGGCGGCGGAGAGTCACGTGGATCGCAGTATCAAGGATCCCTTTACTTTTGCCCGTACCAATGTAATGGGTACGCTCAGCCTGTTGCAAGCCGCAAAATTGTATTGGGAGTCATTGCCTGAGAAGTATGAGGGTAAGCGTTTCTATCATATTTCTACCGATGAAGTGTACGGTGCGTTGGAATTGACCCACCCAGAGGGTGTGAAGTCAGATGTCAGTGCACATGAGGTATATGGTGATGAGTTTTTCTTGGAGACTACCAAGTACAATCCGCATAGTCCATATTCGGCTTCAAAAGCAAGTAGCGACCATTTCGTTCGTGCCTTCCATGATACATACGGCATGCCGACGGTGGTGACCAACTGCTCCAATAACTATGGTCCTTATCAGTTCCCGGAAAAATTGATACCTCTATTCATTAACAATATCCGTCATCGTAAACCGTTGCCGGTGTATGGTAAGGGTGAGAATGTGCGTGATTGGTTGTATGTAGTGGATCATGCACGTGCCATTGATGTGATTTTCCATGAGGGAAAAACCGCCGAGACCTATAATATAGGTGGTTTCAACGAATGGAAGAATATTGATATCATCAAAGTCATTATCAAAACAGTGGATCGTTTGCTTGGAAATCCTGAAGGATATTCATTGGATTTGATTACTTATGTGACTGACCGTATGGGACATGACTTGCGCTATGCTATCGACTCACGTAAGTTGAAAGCAGAGTTGGGATGGGAGCCCAGTCTGCAGTTTGAGGAGGGAATAGAAAAAACTGTTCGTTGGTATTTGGATCATCAGGAATGGATGGACAATGTGACTTCCGGTGACTATCAGAAGTATTACGACAATATGTACAAGGACCGTTAACGTCCTTGTGAGGGTATAAAATCAGCAGCGCGTCATCCTTTGGGTGACGCGCTGCTGATTTTTATAGGATTTTTAATTATTTATTGCGTTCAATGGTTTGTGCACGGTCAGGACCTACAGAAAGGATGGTGATAGGGGTTTCCAACTCTGTTTCCAGGAATTGAATGTAATCCTTGAAAGCTTGTGGGAACTGTGACTCATCTGTCATTTGTGATAGGTCGGTCTTCCAACCCGGCAACTCTTTATATACAGCTTCACATCCTTCGGTCTCAAATGGCATGTCTTCCATGATAACACCGTCTTTCTTGTATGCCATGCAGGCTTTGATGGTATCGAAACCGTCCAATACGTCACTCTTCATCATGATGAGTTGTGTGACACCATTGATCATGATGGCATATTTCAAGGCAACTAAGTCCACCCAACCGCAACGGCGGTCACGACCGGTTACAGCTCCATATTCATGACCGATTTCACGCAGCGTGCTACCGGTTTCGTCAAACAATTCTACAGGGAACGGACCTGCACCTACACGAGTGCTATATGCCTTGAAAATACCGAAAACTTCGCGCACATCGGTAGGTCCTACACCCAAACCTGTGCAAACGCCGCCACTGGTGGTGTTGGATGAGCTGACGAATGGGTATGTACCATGGTCAATGTCAAGCATGGTGCCTTGTGCACCTTCTGCTAATACGTTCTTACCCTCTTTCAAGTAGCGGTTAATTTCTATTTCAGTGTCAGTCAAGCAGAATCCACGCATGTATTCAATGCCCTCCAACCATGTTTTTTCTTCTGAAGTGATATCGTAGTCTGTGAAGTGAAGATCTTTTAAGATTTGTTCGTGACGTGCTTTCAAAGCAGTGTATTTCGCTTCAAAATTTTCCAGGATGTCGCCTACGCGCAAACCGATGCGAGCAGCTTTGTCGCTGTAGGTCGGGCCGATACCCTTACCGGTGGTGCCCACCTTTGCTTTGCCCTTGGCTGCTTCGTATGCACGGTCAAGAACACGATGAGTAGGCAGAATCAGATGAGCACGTTTGCTGATGTGCAAGCGCTCCTTTAGTTC
>JAGBUF010000026.1 GCA_017630975.1 Paraprevotella sp.
GATATCAAAATAATATCATATAAATAAGGAGTATGAAAAAGATACTTTTTGTTTGTCTGGGCAATATTTGCCGTTCTTGTACGGCTGAGGAAGTCATGCGCCATTTAGTAACCGATGCAGGGATGGATGACCGATTTGTTTTGGATTCTGCTGGACTGATCAACTATCATGAAGGAGAGCCTGCCGATGCCAGAATGAGAGCACATGCCGCTCGTCGAGGCTATCACATTACCCATCTGTCTCGTCCAGTCAGGTATAGTGATTTCTTTGATTTCGACCTTATTATAGGAATGGATGACAGTAATATCGCTAAGTTGAAGGCAATGGCACCCGGTATTGATGAGGAGGCGAAAGTGGTTCGTATGGCAGACTATTGTCGAAACAAAATCGTGGATCATGTTCCCGATCCTTATTATGGAGGGTCCGAAGGATTTGAAAATGTTATCGACATTCTTGAGGATGCTTGTGCAGGCTTATTGGAAGAACTGCGATAAATTTATTTGTAATCATAGAAAAATAGGAAATATATGTTAACAGCTACACGTAAGGAATGGAATGAGTTGTATGTCTTTTTCTCTCTGTTGGCGAAAGGTAGTATCATGTTGGGCGATGCAGACGGAAAACCGTCAGAGCGTAACCTGCCCATATTCATGATTTCTCGTCAAGAGTATGATGGAGTACGTCAATATTATATTGAAGAAGAGAATATTCGTATGGTGGGTGAAGAAAATGTAGATTTCATCCCACGTGAGGATTTTGCTACCGTTGCGAGCATGATTCTTGCACTGATGAATGAGAACAGAGAGGACGAAATTGAAGCCCCCGAGGGGGTGGAAGGTTTTCTTGATGCGGTGCGTTGTGATTTGGAGGCGCGTACCGATGACAGAACACATTTCTATATCACTTTCCATGATGCGTCATTCCCACCGATGGGTTTCAGAATCTATTCCCGTTTGTGTGCCATGCCGGCTTTGCTTGATGGTGGTAGGACTGCCAATATGAAGTTAGAACAGTCAGGAGTGCGGTTCTCACAACCGACAGTCAATAAAATCAATTATACAGAGGACCCGGAGAATCCTAATGAGGTGGCGCGCCGTATGTTGTATATAGAGAGTCTGGGTGGTGTATTGAAATACAATGATGTGGCAGATAAGATATTCCGTAGCAATTTGGCGTTGATTGATTTGAATATCGGACGTGTGCTGACGGAGATGGTGCGTGTGATGCATTTGGATAACATCAATAAGGTGGACGAACTCACTGCTATTATTGAGGATCGGAACCCCTTGAAAATTAAAGAAGAACTCATTCGCAAACACCTTTATTATCGTCATAAAATCAAAGAATTCCTGTTGGCAGTCGCCTTGGGTATGCGCCCATCCAAACAATACAATGGAACAGAATCGGCTGTGGCCGGTTTCGTGATGGTGGATGCACAAGGAAAGTTGCTGGCATATAGAAAGACCGAACGCCAAGTGTTTGCTGACTATCTCTTTACCCATACACGTCTGGAGAAAGGGAATCCTGAAAAGGATAAGTACGGTTATTTAGAGCGTGAGAACAGACAATATTATCTGAAACTCAATCTAAAGGTCTCCTTTACGAAACGATAGTCCTTTGAATGTGAAATTATAAACCTTCTTTAAGTACCTTTCAACCGGTAATTAAAGAGGGTTTCTTATTTTTGTAGTTTGTTTTTGGGAGAATATCTGTCTTAAGTCTGGAAAATGTGGTTCCCCTCTGTTAAATATTGAATAAAATCATGATAAGCCTGGCATTTGCGGAGTAAGGTGGCGTTACCGACGAGGAAAAATTGTTTGCGGGCGCGTGTGATTGCCACGTTCAATTTGCGGTCAATACATACTTGGTCAGTAATGACAGGTTCGGAGAGCAATGCCAATTGATAATATTGTTGTATGGTGGTGGAGAATATGATGATATCTCTTTGACTACCTTGGTATCGTTCCACAGTGTCAATAGTGATATTCTCTGTATCTGCGAGTCCGCTTTCCGAAAGCAAGTTGCGTATCATGGCTATCTGTGCCCTGAAGGGAGTGATGATACCAATGCGACGAGCAAGGTCGGGTGTTTGTCCGTTCATTTCGTACAGTTCGTAGATGGTATTCACTAATTGCACCACGATTTTGGCTTCCTTTTTATTGTTTTTGTTGTGGCTGTTGACCGGTGCATCATCCTTTACGTCAATGATGCCCATCCTTGTTTTGGCAATGTATTGGCACCATTCATCGGTAGGGGATGTGACATAATCCATGGGGGCAAGTTGATGTGCTACGGGTACGATGTCAAGACGTGAATCGTAGAAGTTTTTGTTCACATAGTCTGACAATGAGGGATGCATACGTCCTTGTCGGTGAAGCATACCTACTATTCCCTCCGTCTTTTGGATGGATTGTAATCTGTGCAGACGTTCAAACATGGAGTTGCGACAGTTGGTCAGTCCAATCTGATGTAACAAAGGGGAGTCTGTTGCTGATTGCTCGGTGGACTGCATCACTACAGCAGGAAGTTGCTTGTGATCACCAATCAAAATGAATTTTCGAATAGCGCATTCATGTAGATTGTAGTCGCCGGTATTGGCATTGGTGGTAGCACATAGCAAGGGTAAAAGTTGAGGTTCAAGAATCTGTGATGCCTCGTCTATAATCGCCACATCGATAGGCTTGAGTTCAAATAGTTCCGTGTGGTTGCAAAGACTACTAATCGTACCGACAAAAATATTAACAGACTTCAGTCTGTCGTATATTTCTTTGCGTGTGGTGGCTGTTCCAATGACATTACCCATCAAATATTTTCTGTATGCCGGATCGCAATTGAGTTCTTGTCCGATGCGCACATAGTCCGGTGCAGTTTGGATGGTGGAGAGCATACCGCAAATTTCATCCACAGCCCGGTTGGTGTATGCCATAAGCAGGATGGTGTGGTAAGACTTATCAGAAAGGAATTCTTCGACCATTGATTTCAAGGCGACAGATGTCTTCCCGGTTCCCGGAGGTCCGATTAGCAAGTAATAGTCTTCAGCCTGTTTGGCTTCCAGTACAATTCTGTCAATATCGGGATGGATGTATGAACCATTCAGTCTGATTTCCTGATTTCTTCGTGGTATACGTTCACCCAATAGCAGCTCCTTACGTTCTTTAGGAGCCACCAGTAAATTGAAAAGTCCCGAGTAGGCTTGATGAAAAGCTCCATCCATATAGCCCGGTTCAATGGCATAAAGTCTGTCGGTGTGGAATACATCAGCATTACGTTGTCGGTAAGAGAGGCGTAACAAGTATTCTTCAGGGTGTATCTCTTCAATCAGACAGCGGAACACTTGTTTGTTGGTGACGTTGTCCGTCTCATGATTTCGTTCATAGAGCATCACCATATCGCCCTGCCTGAAATTCGGCAGAAATTGTTCGTCATTATCCGGCAATGCCATGCGGATATGGGTAATATTCTGTTGATTGTCGCTGACAGGCGTTATTTTCAGATCGAACAGGATGTTACCGTTTTCCCATTTTGTACGAGTATCTGTATTCCATGTTTCAGCAAAACCATTGCATGAGTCTGGGCGATGGTCGCCTATTTTGGCCAGGAACTGTTCTTGTTCCATGAAGGTCAGGTAACGATGGAAATACTCCTGTTCCAATGCGTTCATCCGGTGTAATGGAGTCAGTATTCGCATCATGTCCGGTCGGAGATAACGATAATAAAAACTGTCGTTCCTTTTTTCAATGTTCAGTTGCTCTTCTGTCAGTTCGCTAATCACTTGTGATACCTCTCCGTTGCGCAGTCGGTGTTCCAGATGAATGATGGCATTTCGGAGTGCCATGAGTTCGCAAACCTCCTTGTTTATCGCGTCAATGGCAAAGAATTGCGGATAGTGCGAATAGAAGAGAAACGACATGACATCGTTGTGCTGACAATTCATGTTGTGGTATAGAATTTCCTTGTACAGTGCCATCTGCAAACGGTGTTCCTTGCGGGCATGGAGATAGGGATATTCTTCTGCTTTTCCACTTTTTAGTTCTATCAGTCTTTTAAAGTCGGTGGTCAGCAAGTCCATTCGTCCTTGGATGCCCAATGCTTCGCACAGGAAGGATGGTTCAAGTTGTACGTGTGAGTTGTCAATGTCTATCTCAGCTGTACTGAAATTGTCTTGTACTGTTTTGTGAATGTGATGAAATTGTGTGCGACATCGCTCGAAAAAAGATTTGTCTATATCCGGCAGAGTAGTATAGGTCAGCGGCGAATTTTGAAAACTCTTCTTGATGGAATGCAGATAGAGCTCATCTTCGTTCTCCTTTTCTTCATTGGTACTTTTGTTCACGCAATCGTCCAGAAATTGATTGGCTGCATTTCCCAATTGTATGGCAGCTGAATGGACAGCCGGTGAAAACTTATTGAGTATATAGGTGTAGGGAGACATACCGTAAGGCTTGATACAGGCACATAACGAGGTGATGTCTAACAAGAAATCGGGTTCAAGGATCACCATTTTGGGGTATAGCACATCGTCTTTATCCCGTTCCGAAGGCATGCGAGTGTCAATGAGGTTTACTTGTGCTCCCTCGTATAATTGTTAGTTGAGTGCCTTGAACGCATCGTTTGAAGTGTAGCAGACCTTCAGTGTTTTTATGGTGGGGAACAATGATGATGTTCCGTAGAGGTATCGTTCATCCCAGTGACTGATGGTAAGACGTATTTTTTTGACGTGTTCCGTCTTGGTGCGTTCCTTTTTCTTGAATTTCCATTCTGTTGGGATGAATGTTTTGATGTCATTCGGTAAAGGGGTATGGTAAAAGGCAGCAATTGCTTCGCAAACCGCTTTCAAATCATAAGGGTAATGTTCCGCCAGCAAATTGTTGTCGCCCTTTTGCATCTCGCTGACGTGAGAGCGGAAAATTTCCAAAGGAAAAACTGAGTGAGAACAATAGTTACAAAGAAAATGTAATCTTGATGAGAAATGTGAGAAATCCACTTTTAAGCATGCCGTTTGTTGCTTTACACATCTGATTAACAAACGGTTCAGATGGTGATAACGTTCCGTCAGATCATCCACTTGGTGATGGATGAGGCGGATTTCATTGAATATCTCCAATACCTCTTCTTTCATCCTTTGTTATTTTTCTTTGCGGAACTTCTCTTTGCCGGTTGGGGAGTGATAGTGTTGACACCGGGTATGACCTTCCTATATGTTTCCCACCTTTTAATAATAGACTGCACATAATTGTAGGTTTCTTCTCCTCGCAGATAACCGTATTGTACGTCCGGGTCGTTGTAATATTCCGGTTTGCTCAGTTGAAGAATATACGGAGCAACGTCTTGCCATGAATGGGGGTTCTTACCATTCTTCCGTGCTAATGCCATGGCGTCGCGCACATGACCGGCTCCGCCATTGTAGGCCGCCA
>JAGBUF010000208.1 GCA_017630975.1 Paraprevotella sp.
CCAAATAAAACAATTCAAAATGATCAAAAGCCGTCCAATTATCCGCAGGAAGTGCCCCTTCAGTCTTCCTTACTCCGACACGCAAAGTTCCATCAATAACCTCAACTATCAAACTTTGTTTGTACAACCCACTTGAGAACATAACTGAAACTGCGTTGAGTGTTGCCGGAATCTTGCCCAACTTCGTTTCTTCAGCCTCTGCACTTGGTATCATCACATTATCCGCAAACTCAAATACCGACATTAAAGGTTGTTCCATTTCATTCGCATACATATAGGCATTCAATTTCTCACGCCCATTACTCCTACGATTTGCTGCTACCGTAGCTGTACCATCGCGATAGAAACCTTGTACACTAACTTCATAAAACCCATTCGGTATATCTTTAAGAATTTGATAGACATCATATGCTTCGGACGGAGCTTGAGCGCATTGGTTCGTTACATCTCCACCTGTTCCCAACTGCCCACTCCAATAACCGACACGCAAATCATTACGCCCAAAATTAGCTCCTTTTAAAAGAAAAGTGGCATTGACCGGTGCTTCGGGTGTTGCCATCGTAAATTCTCCCAACAGGTCGCTTTTACGTTTCATTATCCACCGACTGGCAGCAGATGCTGAACTTGTCAAGTCTGTTTTGACAACGTTACTACCGGTAACAGTGCCAAAATATCCGACACCATTATGAATGACACAAGTTACAGAGTCAATCATCTTAATCCTAAGTTCTGTCATCGCAGCATCCAAATACCCTCCTGCGCCCAAATAGTGGTTCGTACTACCGTTTCGAATATGCGTATCTATCACATATTTGCCGTTGGGCAACTCTATTGGGTATAAGTCAAGAGGACAGTCGGACACTAAAGCTTGGGTTCCCCAACTACCACCACAGTTAAGATAAGTTTCGGTCTTTTTATTCATCAAATACACCGCATCCTCCCCATCCAACATGGCATCAATGGTTTCTTCTGCAATACGATCCTCGCCATAGTACGTCACCTTTACGTTATCTAATCCCATCCACTGATAGTTCTTCTTATTGGAACGTAAACCTATTTTCAATTTACCATCCGCAACATAGGTGGTAACGGAAAAATCTTGTGGGGTCGGTGACGTAACATCACATTCGTCGCCATTGGCAAAGAGACAAACGGCTGAATTGTCATCCATCGCACCCTGCACAGGAAAACTTCTGAAAACGGAGGCTGTCAGACGATAGGTACCGTTAGGCACTTTCAACTCTTGGTATATCTCACCTGTAAATGAATTCGCATCCCAACTTTCATAGTATTTGCCAGAAATAGTACCACCTTGATTATCAGCAATATTACGACTTGAAGCATCGCACGTATTCACCCATGCGGTTGTAGAATAATCAAAACCGGAATTGAGTACAACCACCTGTGAGGGAGAAGTTAAATCATACTTGTATTTGTACTGCATCACCGCCCTCATTTCATCGCTACTATCATCCATAACAAATAATTCAGGGTGTCGCTCAAAATGTTGATTGGCAAGATCTATGTTACGATGGCTGTGAATTGACATCAAAAGTTGTCCGTCAAAAGTACGGAACAACATGCCATGTCCATAATTATCCGGTGTAATGGGACATTTAGAATGTGACCATTTCCCATTTAACTTGCCATTATCCGAATAAGCTACGCCTTGCACATAGATACCAGAACGCCAACATGTCCATATCATGCCCAACCGACCAGTCTGTGTACGGAATAGAAAAGGACCGTCTGTTACAGCATCCGTGTTCCATGCCCTTCCGTCACTCGCTTTACAAATGTGGGTTGAAGAACCTATTGTTCCTGACAAGTCCGACTTCAGTTCAATAAATTCTATGGCTCCGTCACCGGCTTGCACCCACTCATAACAATACACCAAATAGAGATGTCCGTCCTCCTCCCAAATGGTTCCGTCAATAGCCATTTTCGAAGCCGGAAGATAAAGTTCATCACCACCTTGAATTTTCTTGAATGGTCCTTCAGGCCTATCACTTTTCAGGATGTGGATGCTACGCCTTGTATGATTGGTCCCTTCGGTCTTCGCATCCGGATTGGTAAACGTCACGACATTATAGTACGCTCCATCCTTATAATACAATTCCGGAGCCCAAATCTGTCCGGAATGAGGAGCGGTATGATTAACTCCTACCCACGCAATATCGGACGTATGGAGAGCCCAATCCAACTTCGTCCACACCTCTAAGTTTGCACTCTTGAAGATATCACCACCGGTACCTGTCATATAATACGTATTTGAAACAGGGTCAGCCAAAATAGCAGGATCACTTAAAGATATATCATTTCTTATCATTTGCGCATCCATTGATACGCATATCAACAAAGATAAGAGGCAACTATAACATCTGTTTTTCATTACAAGAATTTTTACACAATTTCATGCAAATATAGTATAATCGCACTATTTATCACTTCACTTTTTAAAAAAAAAGTGACATGTAAACGGCTAACAAGTATATGTTTATCGCTTTACGCAGTATTTGGAACACTCTTTTCATGTCGGCTCCATGTTGAGCAAAACTTAAGAACATCTATTCTGATAAGAATTTTTTCATTGTATAGTTGACAATCTATATACTTTTAGATAGCAAAATCTTAAAAAAACAAAACAATGACATCCCATTATATTTTTTTAACTGAACGAAGAAAGATTTTTTTAAAGTAGAAAAATAAATTTAACAAAAATTATCGGCATAAACATTAAAACAACTTTGAAAAACAATGAAATACAACATTATTTACTTATTATTAGGACTATTCCTCATTGGAGCGACAACGTCATGTGAAAAGGAAGAACCACCAACAACACAACAACCTACTCCCACACCGGACGACTCATCTAACGACACTGGTGTTGAAGATGACGAAACTCCCAATGATTCTCCTGAAGGCGATAATAAAGAAGATATTTCGGACAACAATCTGTCGGTAGGCGGTGATTTGAAATACGAAGTTTGCAGCGAGTTCAAATACCAAGGCAACATGACATTGCTTACCCAGATATATAAGGACGGGAAACCACTCACCCATTACCAGATTGCCATCTTTGACCGAGAAGGGGAATGTAGAGCATGCGGTTGGTCGTATCCGGACTTGAACGGAATCTCTTTCTTGACTATACAAGGAGATGACGATACCGGAAATCTCAGCGTAAAGGTAATTTATCAACGAGGAGAAGAAGTGAGAGAAGTCACAGCCAAAGAACAACTTTATTATGCCAACGATGCCACATTAGGCAGCAATGAACAACCATACATCATTACCATTGCAGGAGATAAAGAATAATATTTATTAGTATCATTATAAAACTAAGATACCATGAAAAACTTGATTGCCAATAACAAGCCTCCCGGAAAAGGGAAAAAAGTAATCGCCAATTACTCAAAAATTCTTTTAATCATTTTAGGGCTGTTGGTTCAAACCTCCACATTCGGTGCCGACACATGGATTGACCCCGCCGGAGATAACAACATCACTATCGACAGTCCGTCGTTTCGACTTCAATTCAGATACTATATGGACGATGGAGCCGATTCGTTTTGGGACTCTGCCCCATCGCTCTATATCAACGATCAACTTATCTGGACCATCAACGAGTTGAATATTGAAGGAGAAACCCGCGCACATGAAATCAGGGATTACAACCAGGATTGGATTTCGTATGAACATAATGATTACTACATTGTTTTGTACGACCCATACGACAGAGGAGATAACAAGCTGTGGGTGAATATGGAAATCCTACCCAAGAGGATGAAACCCGGTACGACCTATAAAGTACAAATCAAAGGAAACTGGTGCCCCAACAGGAATTGGGACCCGGCAGAGTATGTTACCATTGACTGCCCTTTTACCCCAAAAGTTCCTGAGAACATCATCGACCGAATGGGAAGTTTCTCCCGTCCGGCAGAAGGTATCATTCGTTACAACCAATCCAACATTACTCCCTATAAGGATAACGGATTTACATGGGAGTTTGGATTCTACAAAAGCAGTTCCTATTCCGAGACCAACCGATATGCCCGCCTTGCATTACCCGATGATGCCAATTCTACCGGCAATCATATTCAGTGGGGTGGCAACAGCAACAATCTTGCTACGACAGTTTATACCAAGACCTACCTTATTCGTCGTAACCAACCATACGGAGCGAACAGCACAAAAAAAACCGGTGAAGTCTATTTCTACAAAGAATATGGTAAAACCGATGTAAATGGTTACATCAGAGCAAATCATCTATACACACAACCGGACATGTGGAACAAGTCCATTACGCTTACCTGGGAAAATAAAAAGGACTATGAAAATGCTGTTTCCGCAGGTAATTGGTTGGTTTGGCGCTACACCAAGTCACAAGGTGAAAGCAGTAAGAAGATCATTGCCACTCTTGCACTGTCCAATAAGAAATTTACGGATTCAGAAGAACTTATATATGACACTGAATATGGTTACTTTGTGAGCTTTAAGCCTAACGATTGGAATGACAATGATTTTGCAAATGATCTTTCCTCCTCTGACAATGAAAAAATTGTTCGAAACTATAGAATAGACTTAGCAACAGTCGAACATGACAATCATGTACTGATAAAATATGGAGGTGAAGAGATCAAAGGAAAAGAAAACTTTACTTACATCCTTAGCCGTAAGAAAGTACAAGATACCCAATGGACGGAAATCATTACCAACAATGTAAACAATAAAAGGAACGTATATTTTGAATATGAGGATTTCCAAATTGAAAATGCTTGCGATAATTATGAATACAGAGCAAGTATCGAAATGATGGATACTGTTTTCTATTCAAATATCAGTTCCGGAAAGCTTTTAGGAACCACAAGAATCATCAATGTACATACTACTAAAGGTACTTATTCCAACGCTGTCAAATTGACATGGGAGGTGGAGCAGATTGGAAGCGCTGCTACCCTGTTCAATGTGTACAGACGTTTGCTGAATGACAACAAGAACGATAGTTGGAAAGAGATTTATTCCACCAGCGGGACCAATAATAAATACACGTTCGAGGATGTTACTGTGAAACCAGGACAATACTATGAATACAAAGTAACCTACTCTTATCCTTGCGACGGTCTCCGTAGCGAAGCCCAAGCCGAACGCGCCGAAGGATTCTGTTTGTCAAGCGGTGTCATCGCCGGTAAATTATCGTATGCCACAGGCACAGCTGCCGAGGGCGTTAAGGTGGGGGTACAACATATTGATGAAGAAGGAAAAGAAGTAAAAGTTTTGTTCTCCTCCTTAAAAGTAGACAATGGTGCCGGTGTCAAATGCGAAACAGCGGCTGAGAGTGAAAATAAGATTTTCTTCGGTCATAAGAAAGATTTCAGCGTTCAA
>JAGBUF010000209.1 GCA_017630975.1 Paraprevotella sp.
GATTCCTTATTTAAATGTTGGAACTACCATTGCCATAAATACAATTCCATTGGAATTAAGTAAGGGAAAAGTTATTTCTCCTTTCTTTATTTTTGATGGTAAGTACCGTCAATATATGGGTGAATATTTTACATTGATAGGATTGATGGGTTTGGCTATTATTCCGGCATTGTTCTTTTTGATTGTTCCCGGTATCATCATTGCTTTAGGATGGTCATTAGCACTTTACATCTTATTAGATAAAGGTGTAGCACCCGGTGAGGCGATGATAAGAAGTAACAAAGCAACTTATGGCAATAAATGGTCTATTTTCTTTGTTGGTCTTATACTATGTTTTATTTCCGGATTGCTGAATATAATCGCAGGATGGTTAGGAGAATTATTCTGGCCGTTATTGTGGTTAGTGATTGCTATTGTAATAACTCAGGCTATTTCTTTAGGATGTTGGGCTTGCATCTACAAGCAATTGGTATTGACTGATGAACAAGGACTAACAGAAGAACCGGCTGAAGCCCCTGCAGAAACAGCAACAGAAGCCCCAGCAACCGAAGAATAATAAATATCAGGGTTTAGTCCCCTTTGATTGATATAAGTAAGAATATGTCATTCTGAACGTAGTGAAATCTATAGGATACGAGCTCCGTTCAGAATGACTTTTAAAATGTAATAAATGGGAAAAGGTAAATTAGCAAAGTTCGCAGATATGGCGAGTTATCCTCACGTGTTTGAATATCCATATTCAGTGGTGGATGATGTGCCTTTCGATATGAAAGGTAAATGGCATGAGGCGTTTTTTCATAACGATAATCCTATCGTACTGGAATTGGGATGTGGTAGAGGAGAATACACTGTCGGGTTGGCACGTTTATATCCCGAAAAGAACTTTATCGGAGTAGATATTAAAGGAGCACGTATGTGGACAGGCGCCACCGAAGCATTGAAAGAGGGTTTACCGAATGTGGCTTTCTTGCGAACGAATATTGAGATTATCGACCGCTTTTTCGCTGTTGGTGAAGTATCAGAAATTTGGTTGACTTTCAGTGATCCTCAAATGAAAAAGGTAACGAAACGACTTACGTCTACTTATTTCATGGAGCGTTATCGTCGTTTTCTGAAGGATGAAGGTATGGTACACTTGAAGACAGATTCTAATTTCTTGTTTACCTATACCACTTATATGGTTGAAAAAAACAGTTTGCCGGTAGAGTTTACTACCACAGATTTATATCATAGCGTATTAGCTGAACATCCCGATACAGAGGAGGCTCGGATTCTTGGTATACAGACTTATTATGAGCAACAATGGTTGGATAGAGGATTGAATATAAAATATATGCGATTCCTGTTGCCCCATGCCGGAGAACTGATTGAACCCGAAGTAGAAATAGAGTTGGATGACTATCGTAGTTATAACCGCAGTAAGCGAAGCGGATTGGAAACTTCAAAATAATAAACATCAAGATGTCACAGTTGAATATATATCCCAAGATGATCATGGATGCACTGGCAACAGTGCGTTATCCCGGTACGGGAAAGAATATCGTGGAAATGGAGATGGTAGAAGATGATTTACGCATTAGCGGTCTTCATGTCAGTTTTTCTCTCATTTTCGACAAACCGACCAATCCTTTCTTGAAATCATTGGTAAAAGCGGCTGAAGCTGCCATTCATGCTTATGTGGGTAAAGAAGTGGAAGTTGAGATAAAAACAAAAACGTTGCAGGCGCCGCGTCCTGAAGTAGGACAACTGTTGCCCGGAGTAAAGAATATTATTGCGGTTTCATCCGGAAAGGGTGGTGTAGGAAAGTCAACCATTGCAGCAAACCTTGCCGTATCGTTGGCAAAGTTGGGTTATAAAGTCGGATTGTTGGATGCAGATATTTTTGGACCGAGTATGCCTAAGATGTTCCAAGTGGAAGATGCTCGTCCTTATTCAGAGAATATCAATGGACGTGATTTGATTGTGCCCATAGAGAATTATGGTGTGAAGATGCTGTCTATAGGTTTCTTTGTTCATCCCGATCAAGCTACACTTTGGCGAGGCGCTATGGCTTGTAATGCTTTGAAACAGTTGATTGGCGATGCTGATTGGGGCGAGTTGGATTATTTTGTTTTAGATACACCACCGGGAACAAGTGATATACATCTTACCTTAGTGCAGACGCTTCCTATTACAGGAGCTGTGATAGTCAGTACCCCTCAGAAAGTGGCATTGGCAGACGCACGTAAAGGAATCAACATGTATCAGAATGACAAGGTAAATGTGCCCATTCTCGGGTTGGTGGAAAATATGGCGTGGTTCACTCCCGCAGAACTCCCACAGAATAAATATTATTTGTTCGGCAAGGAAGGAGTAAAGAATTTAGCAGAGGAGATGAATGTTCCTTTGTTGGGACAGATCCCAATTGTACAGAGTGTTTGCGAGAATGGTGATAATGGAAC
>JAGBUF010000210.1 GCA_017630975.1 Paraprevotella sp.
AGTTTCAAATCCGCCTCTGCAATCTCAAAACCGTCATTGGTTTCCGTCATGATTTGAATACGTTTTCGGGTATCTGCACTCAGTTCGTATTTCGTCACCAAAATGCAATAAGACTGCTCCGCTCCTCTTCCCACACGTCCTCTCAACTGATGCAACTGCGCCAGCCCAAAGCGCTCGGCATTTTCTATCACCATTACCGATGCATTCGGCACATTTACACCCACCTCAATCACGGTAGTCGCCACCAATATCTGGGTTTTACCCGAAACAAAATCATTCATTTCCGCATCTTTTTCTGCAGATTTCATTTTACCATGCACTTTACTGATGCGATATTCCGGAAGGTCACGGCACAACTGCTCATACCCTGTTTCCAGATTTTTCAGGTCCATTTTCTCACTCTCCTGAATCAAAGGATAAACCACATATACCTGTCGTCCCTGTGCCAATTGTTGTCGGACATGATAATACAAATCCGCACGACGGTTATCATACTGATGAACAGTCTGAATCGGTTTCCTTCCAGGAGGTAGTTCATCTATCACCGACACATCCAAATCACCATATAAAGTCATTGCCAATGTACGGGGTATCGGTGTAGCTGTCATCACCAACACATGAGGAGGGCACTCATTTTTCATCCACATTTTGGCCCGCTGTTCTACACCAAAACGATGTTGTTCGTCAATCACCACCATTCCTAACGATTTGAAATTCACGGTGTCTTCTAATACGGCATGAGTTCCCACCAAGATATGTATCAGTCCGTTTTCCAAATCTTCCAATATTGTCTGACGACGTTTCCCCTTCACTGTTCCTGTCAGTAACTCCACTCGGACATTCATATCACCCAAGAATTTCTTGAAAGTCACAAAGTGCTGTTCGGCAAGGATTTCCGTCGGAGCCATGATACAAGCCTGAAACCCATTGTCCAAGGCTATCAGCATACTCATCAATGCCACTAATGTTTTCCCGCTGCCGACATCTCCTTGCAACAGACGATTCATCTGCCGACCGCAGCCAACATCCTGCCGAATTTCACGAATCACACGCTTTTGGGCACCTGTCAATTCAAAAGGAAGATAATGCTGATAAAATGTATTGAACACCTCACCTACTTTAGCAAAAACATGCCCCCGATACTTCTGCCGTCTGTCACGAGTATACCTGACAATATTCAACTGAATATAAAACAGTTCCTCAAACTTTAAGCGCAACTGTGCACTCCTCAACTGTTCTGCATTTTCCGGATAATGAACACCCCGCAAAGCCTCATCCAATGGCATCAGATGGAGCGCATCTACAAGATATTGTGGCAAAGTTTCCGGAACCTTGAAATTCATTGATTTGAGCAAAGTTGCAGTCAAATGTTCCAACGCACGAGAATTCAATCCTCCACGTTTCATTTTCTCAGTCGTGGAGTAATACGGTTGGAGTCCCATCGTATTCAGATGCAATGCATCCGCCGGATCCAAGTCGGGATGGGCTATATTGATTCTTCCGTTAAATGAAGTAGGGCGTCCAAAAACGATATAATCCGTATGCGTTTTGTAATGTGCTGCAACATATTTTATACCATTGAACCATATCAAATCCACAATACCGTACCCATCGGTAAAATGAGCCACCAATCGTCTTTTCCGTCCCTCACCTTCCGTCTCAAAACTCAATATTTGCCCTCTGATTTGCACATAAGGCATCTCCGACGTCAATTCATGGATATAATACAAGCGGGTGCGGTCAATATGCTTGTAAGGGAAAGTATACAACAAATCCTTCAAAGTATGGATTTGCATTTCATCGGCCAATAATTTGGCACGTTGCGGTCCCACCCCGGGAAGGTATTTTATGTCATGAGTCTCAATGTCAATCATGGAGCATCCGACAAAACTGCTTCGGCAATCTTTATGTCGAAGGGGGTTGTTATTTTTATATTCTCTCTATTTCCGGGCACTAAACAAACAGGATACCCCAATGTCTCTACCACCGAAGCATCATCGGTAAAACCGGCGTGATATGGTTGAGAGTAGGCACATTTCAACCAATCCGCACGAAACACCTGTGGAGTCTGAACCAATCGATAGGAAGAACGGTCTACCGTCACACTGGAGATTTCGCTATCCATCACAGACAATTCCCTCAACGTTTCCACCGGTTCCACCACCGGCACGACTGCACCAAATTCCAAAGCCTTTTCGTAACAGGAATGAATCACTGCAGTTGACACAAAAGGCCGCACACCATCATGCACAGCCACCAATGCACCCTTCTCGTCGTCGGGAATCAAAGCCAAGCCATTGGCCACGGAATGAAAGCGTGTCTCACCGCCTTTGGCCAAAGAATAAGGAATCGTAAAACCATATTCCTGACACAAACCATTCCAATAATCCGTCTGCGATGCCGGCAACACCAATCTCAGTTCTACCTTTTCGTCATATTGATGAAATGCCTGCATCGTAC
>JAGBUF010000027.1 GCA_017630975.1 Paraprevotella sp.
ACCAGTTCATCATCATATAGTTTCTGGTCTCACCATTAATAGCAAAATCATATTCAGTCTCAGGTATGAAGTTGGTAGACTCATCCATCATAATAATATAAGGTGAAACGATGAATTGCCATACATCTAAAGATGAATTGTAATTGAACGGCACAACATCACCATTTTCTTCTTGCATGGCCAACGTATACTGACAGAACTGACCTTCCAAATCACCTGTTGTCGGGATAAAATAAGCTGTATTTTTTGCTCCCTCCGTTTGGTCGCGATCCACTTGCGCAAACAAAGCCCATTTTGTACCATCCTGAGGCCCTTTGATTACAATACAATACTCGTTCTCTATCAGCACGTCCGGTGTTTCACTATTTACTGAAACATGCCACAGACGCTTACCATTGCTCAAACCATCATACTCAGGTATGACATTCTCAAAAGTCTTGACAGTCTTCCATTCCTTACCATCATCGGACATTTCCCACCACTCAACCGTAAAACTATTATCGCTGTTGAATTCAGTGGTTTTGGGGGTTACCAAATAAAAATAGGCTCCCCATATGCCTATAGGACCACCGGAAGGTGCTTGATAATTCTCAACATAATATGGTTTACTTTCCAAATCCCATCCAAACAATACATTATTCCATACATCAGAAGGATTGATTGTGTTGTAATAAGTATTCACAAAAGGAAGCGCATCCACATCTACATTATAAACATATCCTGCACCACGTGTAGAAACCATACCTGCCACCTCTTTTCCATTAACGTCCATATAGGTTCCCATTTGATAAATAGAATCAGCGCCAGCATAAGTAGCAGTCAATTTAGGTGTGTCGAAATAGAAACCGTTATTGGCAAAATACGGATGCATTACCAATGTATCACCTTCATAGATGGTTCCCAAAAAATCCCAAACAAAAGAGTCATATTCATTGACCGGTGTTTTGTTGATGAATTTCAAGTCACGATCGATATAGCCAAATATACCATGCTCAGCATAAACCACATCACCATTCTCTTTCTGTCCCAAACCAGTTCCAGGAACTAGATTATAATAACCATCACATGTAGCATACAACGCCCCGGGTTTTGCAGTATTTCGCTTCATAACACGTTTCACAGGCATACCTTTTATGACATTCATCCCCTTAAGGCACGATGGAACCACGTGTTCCTTTACGGGTTGATTGATAGTAAAAGCTTTAAGCGCCTCACCTGGAGTCATTACTTTATTTTGGGCCTGCACAGTAAAAACACCTGTTGATAGAATCGCACTGCACAGTGTAAGGATTTTCAATATGTTATTTTTCAGCATGATTGTTTTATTTTAATATAAATTTACGTTGCATATCAACATCTTTTCCTACCAATCGATAGATATAAACTCCCTTAGGCAACTCCGACAGATCAACACTTCCATTCGCTGTGTTCAAAGATGCATTCATCACTTGTACTCCATTTAATCCATAGATTGTTAATGAACGGTTACCGTCTGAGGCCAAATGATAATACAGGGTTTTGTTGTAAATAGTCACTTCGTTCTGAGCATCTACAGACAACACGCTACTCAAAATTTCCGGGTCGTTGCTCATTACCACCTGGATAGAGACTTTTGTGGTCTCCTCTTTGCCTTTTACCCATGCAGTAACTATAGTTCTTCCGGTTCCATAACCGGTCAAAGGTAGTACGAAATCCAATTGAATATCAAGAGCTGTTCCCTGGAAAGCATACTCTTTTTCTATTGTGTAAATTCCATTCGTTCCACTAACTTGACAATCACCTCCAAAACAGAACTTGACACCACCTGTCCGGTCTACATCTTCAACTACACAAACAATTGTCTCATTTGAGCTACAATTCAAAAAGATTTGCGGGCGCACCTCATCTGGAATCTGAAACAAATCCCCTAAAGGATCCTCATAAATGTTTCCGGACGTAAATGTCGTACCGTTATCAATGGTCTTCCCCTCGTGCGAGAACGTCAGCGTCTGCGCTCCTGCCACGATTGAAAAGCCCAGTAAAAATAAAGTAAAGAATTTCTTCATAAGCTTATTTGATTTTAATTGTTTTCTATATTGTGAGAGAACGAAATAGGGCATTCTTCGACTTGCAATACTCCCTCTGTTTCATTATAGACAAAAGCAACAACCCTTAGATTTTTCCTGTTCCAATGTTTCTTTATTTTATGGGTAAAACATTGATTGGCAAGAATATTTGCCAACAAATAAACATCTGTTCCCCACGTCCCGTTTACATGAGCACGGAACACATGGTTATGCTGATAATCAAGAATATAACTACTTCCACTCATCTGTGGTGCAGTGATTTCGTTTTCAGTAATCCATATTTGAATTTTTCCATCTATATTGGCAATAGGTTCGTAATCTACCGTAATATTTATCAGAGAATCTACCCCTTCAGTAAGGGTATCCATTTTCGCAGTAAGATGCATTTTCAACTTAGGTTCTTTCTCTAACTCAGTACGAACATATGCTGCCCACTTATCATAATCCAACAAACCGCTGGTTCTGTTAATCATACCGGTCGGCAATGTCACTGCATTCCAATATGCGGCATAGGCATCGCCTTCTGCATTCATCAATCCCATGGTATTCATCGTTTCAGAAAGTCCGAAAGCACTTGTCGCATGAATACCGACAGCTATAACACTCTCTCCATATTGCTGTTTCAAATCATTGACAACGAGATGAGCTGTCGGACAATTTACACACCGTTGTCCGGTAAATTCTTCCAACAAG
>JAGBUF010000211.1 GCA_017630975.1 Paraprevotella sp.
CATAGCGCAAACGCTGTCCCAATGGAGGTATCAAACCACGCATTTTATAATCTACATTATGCTCCTTACCTACCTTAATCGCCTCTAACATCAATTTACGTTGAATCGGGCTACTGGAGTTGATTTTCTCCTGAACACCAGAATACACCTTTTCCCAGAAACGAGGCACAACACACATACATGAAGGACGCACCTCACGCAATGACTGTGTCACCTCAGTCGGACGTAAATTGACAGCCAATTGGGCACCTTCTGTCAGAACAAGATAGGACCAAGCACGTTCAAAAACATGAGTAAAAGGCAAGAAATCCAATGCCACATCTTTCTCGCTCAATGACAAAACTGCATCATTGGCAATCAATGCGTCATAATACATACGATGTGTCAACATCACACCCTTGCTGACTCCCGTTGTTCCGGATGTATAAAGGATGTCTGCCAACTCATCCGGATCGAACTTCTCCATTCGCGCTTCCTTTTCGGCCTCGTAAGATGTACCCTCACCCAATGTCAAAAATTCATCAAAATATATTGAAACATTGTCTTGTTGATTCTTCTTTACAGAACGGTCAAAAATAATCAGTTTCTGCATGGATGGACAAAGAGACAGTACACGAAAGGCTGTATCATATTGATATTGTTCACCTACAAATACGTAACGTATATCTGCATCGTTGATCATATATGAAATCTGCGCCTCTGAACTTGTCGCATAAAAAGGTACAGTTACAGAACGTATTCCATAGGCACCAAAAGCTACAAACAGACATTCAGGCTTATTCTGAGAGAAAGTCGCGATATTCTCTTGTACCTTTACTCCTAATGCCAATAAAGCATCAGAAACTTTTTTTACTGTATCAGAAAACTCATTCCATGAAATAGGAAGCCATTCATTCTTCTCATAATCACGGTAAGTCATCACTGTCTTGTCACCATAACGCTTGGCTTGTTCATGAACAAGAACGGAAAGGTATTGTACATTCTGCATAATAATGATTTTTAACTCTTTGCAAAGATATAGTTTTAAATGAAACTATCTATAAGTTTTTTATAAAATCTTTAATTTTTTCTTAAAAAGGCTTACCTTTGTCACATACAAAGGATGAAATATGGAAATTGAAAAACTGACTGCCGATGCCGTCAATGTATTGAAAAACATGGTAAATATACCCTCTATCAGTAGGGATGAAAAGAATGTTGCTGATTATTTGGAACAATATTTGAAGGATTCTTTTTTGCAACCTCAAAGATACGGCAACAATATTTGGTGCATTTCTCCCTATTATAATAAAGGAAAAGCTACCCTGTTGCTCAATGCCCATATGGACACCGTCAAACCATCTGACAGTTGGACCCGTCATCCTTACCATGCGACACAAGAGGGGGAATACATCTACGGATTAGGAACAAACGACGACGGCGGTAGTGTTGTTGCCCTTCTGCAGACTTTCATCACTTTGTGCCAAAAAGAACAACCATACAACCTCATTTATTTGGCATCATGCGAGGAAGAGGTATCCGGCAAGAATGGTATTGAAGCGGTATTACCGCTACTTCCCCCCATCGACATCGCATTAGTAGGAGAACCTACTGATATGCATGCAGCCATCGCAGAAAAGGGGTTGATGGTGGTGGATGTCACTGCTCATGGAAAATCAGGTCATGACGCTCGTAACGAAGGTGAAAATGCCATATACAAAGCATTAAAAGACATAGAATGGTTCAAAACTTATCATTTTGAAAAATCTTCTTCTTTGTTGGGAGAGGTCAAAATGAGTGTAACCATCATCAACGCAGGAACACAACATAATGTTATTCCGGACAAATGTACTTTTACAGTAGATATTAGGAGTAATGAGCATTATAGCAACGAAGAAATCTACCAAACTATTTGTGCCCATATCAGTAGCGAAGCAAAAGCACGTTCATTCCGTTTGAACTCATCGCAGATATCAGAAGAGCACCCCATCATAAAAAAAATCAAAGCAATGGGAAGAAATACGTTTGGATCGCCAACCCTTTCAGATCAAGCACTGATGCCGTTTCCCTCATTCAAGATGGGACCGGGCAGTTCGTCACGTTCCCATACCGCCGACGAATACATTACCATCAGTGAGATAAAAGAAGCGATACAACTCTACATTGAAATTTTGGAGGGATTGGATTTAAATCACTCTCCCCATTAACGTCCAATCCATTGTTCCGGATTTAATTTCGTCGTTTCTTTTCGTAACTGGAAGTGCAATACACAATTACCGGTACCATCATCCTCCACCTTACCGAGGATGTCACGCGCCTTTACTTTCTGACCTTTCGTCACACGTACGGAAGACAAATTGCAATATACAG
>JAGBUF010000212.1 GCA_017630975.1 Paraprevotella sp.
ATCTAAGAGCATCATTGGAAAAATTACAATTGAATGATGCTTCTTTGACATTCCAGCCGGAGTCGTCAGTGGCTCTGGGATTTGGTTTCCGTTGCGGATTTTTGGGATTGTTGCACATGGAGATAGTTCAGGAACGTCTTGATCGCGAATTCAATATGGATGTCATCACAACTGTTCCTAATGTCTCGTATCTGGTGTATGACAAACAAGGAGAGGTGAAAGAGGTGCATAACCCCGCCGGAATGCCCGATATCACTCTTATTGACCATATTGAGGAGCCATATATCAAAGCCTCTATCATTACTACAACGAATTTTATAGGCAATATCATGACGCTTTGTTTGGGTAAACGAGGTGAATTGATTAAACAGGATTATATCAGCGGTAATCGTGTGGAGTTGCAATATTATTTGCCCTTGGGTGAAATTGTGATTGATTTTTACGACAAACTGAAGAGTATTTCCAAGGGATATGCTTCGTTCGACTATCATCAGGATGGATTCCGTCCGTCAAAACTTATCAAATTGGATATTTTGTTGAATGGTGAATCTGTTGATGCGTTGTCTACTCTGACACATTTTGACAATGCTGAGAGCTTTGGAAGAAGGATGTGCGAGAAGTTGAAGGAACTGCTCCCACGTCAACAATTTGATATTGCTATTCAGGCTGCCATTGGTGCCAAAATCATCGCACGTGAAACGGTAAAACAGTTGCGTAAGGATGTGACTGCAAAATGTTATGGCGGTGATGTGAGCCGTAAACGTAAGTTGTTGGAGAAGCAGAAGAAGGGTAAGAAGCGCATGAAGCAGATTGGAAATGTGGAAGTGCCGCAAAAAGCTTTCCTTGCTGTGCTGAAGTTGGATTAATAAATTCTGATACCATGGATTTAAGACGGGATGTAGCACGCGAGATTGCGCGTATTTATTGTCGCTTAAGCCCTAAGGGGGTTGAGGCGTTGTCGGAAATACTCGTTCCTTTTAAATACACCAAGGGCAGTGTGGTCTTGCCGGAAGGTGCTGTATGTCGTCATATGTATTTTGTAGAACGTGGCATGGTACGTCAGTATTATTATAAAGGCGGGCGCGACATCACGGAGCATTTCTCTTACGAGGGTCGCATTGTGGTATGTATAGAAAGTTTTCTCCGTCAAGAACCTTCAAAACTCATCGTTGAGGCTTTGGAAAACAGTTGTTTGTATGGTATTCCTTACGATGAACTGCATCAGTTGGCGGATGAGAACAAGGAAATAGAATTATTGTTCCGTAAAATTATGGAGCATGCGCTCATTAGTTCGCAAGTTTATGCGGATAGTCAGCGTTTTGAGAATGCGACTGAGCGTTATCTCCGTTTGTTGAACACCAAACCGGAAATATTGTTGAGAGCGCCCATGTTGCACATTGCTTCTTATCTGCAGATGTCGCCAGAAACATTGAGCCGTGTTCGTGCCGCGCATCTGGCGGGGGAGATTGGTAAGGATAAAAAGGAATAAACGGGCTGTTTTCGGCTGTAATATATTATAAGGTGAAAAATAAAGGTGTTGTAACTATTGTACTTTTTGCGTTCATCGCAGTGTTGGGTTGCATCGTAGTGAATCATTACGATTCTATGAGATATGACCTGAATTATGGACTTCCACAAATCAGGATTGAATTTCCTCTTCGTGCTGATACGCTGTCGCGCGATTATTGGATTGAGAAATGTATGGCTGAGGTCGTGGATACAGACGGTTTTAGACGTACCGCAACGATGGATGTCAATGTCAAAGGGCGCGGGAACTCTACTTTTGCACAACCGAAGAGGCCCTATAATATCAAGTTGGAAGAACCAATCTCAATTTTAGGTTTACCAGCACGTAAACGCTACGTATTGTTGGCAAATTTCTTTGACCATTCATTGATGCGAAATGCCTTGGCTTTTGAAGTGGCACGTAACACTTCTTTAGCATCTACTACACCAAAGGGATGTCATGTAGAATTGGTCGTAAATGGAGAGTCGCAGGGTGTGTATTACTTGTGTGAGCGAGCCAAGGATATGGTGTCGAAGGAGTCCATTCTGTTGGAATTTGATACCTATGCTTACAAAGAGGATAAAATTGTATTCAAGACGAAACGCAACGGGTTGCCTGTATCTGTCCGCAATCCTGATAATCTGCCCAAACCGTTGCGGAAGAAGATGGAATTGTTGGTCAATTCCTTGGATTCATTGCCTTCGGAGCATGTAGATTTACAGTCTTTTGTGGATTACTTCATCGTCCAGGAACTTTGTCAGAATGCTGAGCCTAACGGACCACGTAGTTGTTTTGTACATTCAAACAGTAATGATTGTTTTGTAGCTGGTCCGGTTTGGGACTTTGATTTGGCTTTTAATACGGTCGGTGTTGATTCAATGAATGATACACGACCTATGCGATTTTTTCATCTTGAAGGAATAAGACGCCTTACTTCTGATTCCTTATATAATTCATCAGCATTGTGGTATGGTGAGTATATGAAAAATCCAAATTTTGTGATGATGTTAAAAGAAAGATGGGTAGAGTTGCGACCGAGTTTTGAACGACTCGTTACCTATATAGATAGTTTGGATAACTTGATTCGTCCGGCGGCTATAGAAGATCAAAGGATATGGAATCATCAAGAACCTGCAAGATTTGATACTTGTACGACGTTCGTTTCTGGCGTGAACACGCTGCGTCGTGTTTATGAAGAACGTATAGTAAAGTTGGATAGTTTGATCCAATCAATAAAGTAGTACATTGTTTTCTACCTAAACTAAAAGTTAAACAAGAAGGCTGTTTTTGAGTAATTACTCTTAAAACAGCCTTCTTGTTTGTATGGATTCTAATTGATTAAATCTCAACGTTGGTGTATTTGAATCGTTTGATACTTCTCTTTGGAGTCTTCTCAAACTCTTCCTGCATAATCTTGATACCGGTTAATTTGGCATAAGGTGGAACGAGACTGTTTAACTCTGTTCTATTTTGTTCCATGAGTTTTGCCCAGTCCTCATCGGTGTTGATTCCCGCTTTCTTGCCTTCTTCGAAGTCTGGGTATACCAAACCATAGAGCTTGTCGCCTTTTTGGATGACAACACTCTCGTTGACCAATGTCAAGTTGTTGAGTACATCCTCAATCTCTTCCGGATAGATGTTCTGACCATTGGCACCGAGCAACATGTTCTTGCTTCTTCCTTTGATGAAAACGAAACCATCTTTATCAATGATACCTAAGTCTCCTGTGTGATACCAACCGTCTATCAATGTTTGTGCAGTGGCTTCCTCATTCTTGTAATAACCTAACATTACATTTGTTCCTTTTGCAAGAATTTCGCCTACTACATTTTCGGGGTCACTACTGTTAATCTTCAATTCCATACGTGGAGCAGCCTTGCCACAAGAACCTAATTTAAATTCTTTAAAGTCTGCATAAGAAAGAATAGGTGCACATTCTGTAGCGCCATAGCCCACAGTATAGTTGAAACCGATATCTTTAAGCAATGCTTCAATTTCGCGGTTGAATGCGGCACCACCAACGATGACTTCATAGAAATTACCACCGAAGGCATTTCGTAATTGTGCGCAAATTTTATTTTTAATTTTCTGGCTGATGACCGGCATTTTCAGTAACATTCTGACGGTCAATCCTTGAATCTTAGGAAGAACAGCCTTGCGGATGATCTTTTCAATAATCAGCGGAACGGCTACCACCAAGCGTGGCTTGATTTCAGCGAAGGCTGCAAAAAGAAGAGTCGGTGACGGGTTTTTGGTCAAGAAATAGACATGGCAACCATGTGTGAACTCAAACAGGAATTCAAATGCCATACCATACATGTGTGCCATCGGCAACATAGAGATAACTTTGTCGCCTGCTTTCATATTTTTGCCGATTGCTTCTTTTGCAAAATCCAAATTGGACCACAATGCACGATAAGGTATCATTACGCCCTTAGAGTTGCTTGTTGTTCCTGATGTATAATTAAGAAGTCCCATTTCTTCAGGTGAATCCTTGTAGTATGAAATGTGTTCAGGAAGGAATTTATTGGGGAAACGCTCACCGAAAAGTTTGTTCAGATTCTCACGAGCGTAAGCAGTCTTTTCATTATGACATACCAACAATGAATAATCGGGGATATTGATGATGGCGTCCAAGCCGGGCATCTCGTCAGCATTGAGGTTTTTCCACACCAAATCGCCAACAAATAGTAATTTGGATTCACTGTGGTTAACAATCGCATGTACTTGCTCTGGCATGAAGTCAGGTAGGATAGGGACTGCTACTGCACCGTATGTTACGGTTGCGAAGAATGCGATACCCCAATTGGCACTGTTGCGACCGCAAAGAGCAATCTTGTCACCTTTCTTAATGTCACTCTGTTCGAAAATAATGTGGAGTTTTTCAATAATTCGAGCGACATCCTTGTATTGATAGGTTTCTCCTCTGTAGTCTGATAAGGCATCTAAGTCCCAATGCTTTTTGACGCTGTTCTCAATCAAAGCGTTTAAACTCATGTTATTCATTGCACATTCTTTTAAAATTTGTGCAAAAATAGACATAAATTCTGATTAAAGCAAGCTATTTGCTATTATTTTACATTCGTGCTCCAAATATGTTGCTTCCTACTCTGATGAGTGTACTGCCTTCTTCAATGGCAATAGGGTAGTCGTCGCTCATGCCCCATGAACATTCGGAAAAGTCCTCAGAATCTACGAATATCGTATTTTTTATTTCCTGAAACAATGCATGTGCTTTGTGGAATTCTTCCCGTATGATGTGTGCATCGTTAGTATTGGTTGCCATGCACATAAGTCCTTTGATACGTACATTTTTCAAGTTTTTCCAGTCTTCATGCTGAAAGAACCATTTACATTCTTCAGGGGTGAAACCGAATTTTGTTTCTTCCTGGGCGACATGGATTTGAATCAAACATGGAATAATTCGATTGACTTTAAGCGCTTGTTTGTTGATTTCGCATAGTAACTTGTATGAATCAACGGCATGAATCATGGATACAAAAGGGGCGATGTATTTCACTTTATTGGTCTGCAGATGTCCGATAAAGTGCCATTCAATGTCTTTGGGCATGCATTCATGCTTTTGTTTGAGTTCTTGGGCATGACTTTCTCCAAACAGCCGTTGTCCGCATGCGTATGCGTCCATCAGTTTTTCTATAGGTTGGTATTTTGAAACAGCCACCAATCTAACATTTGTCGGAAGGGTGGCTGTGATTCGTTTTATTTCGTTTTGGATGTGCGACATTTTACACCTTATTATATAATAGGGATTTATTCTTCAGGTTGGTCGGCAGAAGCGGTTGACCTTACTTGATAGTGAAAAACATCCATAATAGGAGTTTCTGCAACGGAGATGATTTCGTAGTCTACCATGCTGCCTTCCATGCCTTTATCCAAACGTTTTACGGCGTCGCGGAGGTCGGATGCCTGTACGAGCATGTTTTGGTTGGTCTTCTTTTCTGCACCACTTTTCTCGTCTAATGTGATGAATGCCACTTTTGCTTTGAACCAGCGGTCTGCGTCACTGTCTGTTGTTTCAAACATTTCTGCAAATTTTGCCCGTTTGATGTCCGATACTTCAAACTCGCCGGACATGAACGGCTTGATTTCTTCCAAGAATCTGCGTTCAGCCTCAGTGAAACTGAGTGCATCCACAAGATAAGGTTCTGTGACTTTTTTTATCATTCCATTTTCGAGTGTCTTTTCATATCTGACTTTACACTCAAACCAATCGTTCATCATATTTATCTTTGTTTTTATATTCTTACCACAAAGGTATAGGATAATTCTTAAAAGAGGAGCATTTGTTGCAAAGAAATGATGCTGAAAATGGTTTTTATCCCTTATGGGTGGCGTTATAAAGGATGAATGGAATGAGGGGGCGGGTTATTTGCGTTTGCCGAATATGCGTCGGATGCTACGCACTACTTTCATGCCTAATAAAAGTCCATCAAATATAGCCACTCCGTTGTCAACCATCCCCAAGATGTTGCCAAATCTGGATGCCGGTTTAGGTGCTGGTGCAAACAATGAATTGAAGTCCTCTTTCATCAGTTTTGCACTTTCGTTAATCTGGCATTTGATTTCGGCTTTTCTTTTCCGAATGTCTGCCAAAGCGTCATTGTGGGTCGGTTGTGGACTGCTGTTTTGTGTCATGAGAAGTGTTGATGAATAATTTGGTCATGAAACGTGCCAATGGTTGTATCACCCAACGGTTTCTGTTAAAATAAAACAATAGTGCGATGAAGAAGACGGTGATGGCGACAATGCCAAATCCTAATGGTAGACTGTGAAGGGTATCTCCAAGGTAATAAGCCAAAGCGAAGGTCGCAAATAACAGTCCGATGAATCCCATCAGGATGAGGATGATGGCTATCAGTAGGGCAGATAATATTAAGGTCAACTTTTCTGCCGTATCCCATTTGATATAATCTTTTTGGAGTTCAATGTATTTTTTGAACTCCAAAAAGATTCTACCGATACTTTCTATATTGTTGTTGTTTGAAAACATTGTCCTATGCTTCTTCCGATGCTTTTATCTCGTCGGCAATCTCGTCTACCAACGATTCCATTTCTTCGCGATTGAGGCGGATGCCACGATTACGCAGAGCTTCTGCAATCTTCTCGCGTGTCTCAGAACCTTTGTCCGGTGCGAACAGAATACCGAGCGCTG
>JAGBUF010000213.1 GCA_017630975.1 Paraprevotella sp.
CACCTTACAAGAGGATGTTGCCATGATGAAAAGTTTGGAAGTCGTTGGCAATGGTATGTTCGTACGTCGTACCGAGAGTTTTACCGGTTCGGCAGTAACATATAATGGCGACCAACTCCGCCTGGCAGGAAGTCAAAACGTAATTGCCAGTCTGAAAAACCTCGACCCCTCGTTCATTGTAAACGAAAGCGTCGATTTTGGTAGCAATCCCAATGTGATGCCGGACATTCAAATACGAGGACAAAACAACATAGATTTAAAAGGCGATTATGCCACAAACCCCAATCAACCACTGTTCATTTTGAATGGATTTGAAACTACAATTGAGAAAGTAGTGGATATGGATATGAACTTGGTAAAAAGCATTACGTTGTTAAAGGATGCAGCCGCAAAAGCCATTTATGGATCAAAAGCAGCCAACGGTGTTGTCGTAATAGAAACAGTACAACCGGAAGCGGGCAGACTTCGTGTCAGCTATAATGCAAGTTTGGATATTACCGCACCGGATTTGACCAGCTACGACCTTTGTAATGCTTCAGAAAAGCTACAAGCTGAAATTCTCGCCGGGAAATATACATCCAACAATGCCTATACCCAGGCCGAACTCAATGCCGAATTGTATGAACTGCAAAAAGAAGTGGCACGCGGTGTTGACTCTTATTGGATGGCACAACCATTACGCACCGGAATCGGACAAAAGCACTCTCTGATGCTTGATGGCGGTGAAGGTAAAATGCTTTATGCAGCCAGCCTATCATACAACGATGTAGCCGGAGTAATGAAAGGGTCTGACCGTCGCACCATCAGCGGAAATATCACTTTATCATACCGTATGAATAATTTGATTTTCAGAAATCAATTGACTGTAGACGGGAACGTTGCCAACAACTCACCTTATGGTGACTTTTCTGAATATTCACGAATGAATCCATATTGGCGGATTCACGATGAAAAAGGACAACTCATCAAACAATATCAGAACGGGACATATAATCCTCTTTATAATAGTACCCTCAATAGTAAAAACCAATCCAAATATACTCTTATCACAGAAAATTTCTACGCCGAGTGGAACATTTTACCCACCTTGAAACTGACCGGACGTTTTGGTTTTACCAATCAAAGTTCTAGTTCGGATGTATTCGTTCCGGCATCCAATACAAGATATGCAAGTATATTACCTTCGTCTCCACAATATCTGGAAAGAGGACAATACGACCAAAGTCATGGCTCTTCCAGAACCATTCAAGCCGATTTCGGTGTAAACTACTCATTGACGAGAGGTAAACACCTTATGTTTGCCAATGCAACCTATTCTGTAGAAACATCCAAAAACGAAACACAAAGTTTCACCGCCATCGGTTTCCCATCTGACAAAATGGATTACATCTCATTTGGTAATGGTTATGCCAATGGCAGTAAGCCCGGAGGAAGTGAGAATACAACTCGCAGTGTTGGTGTCATAGGCTCTGTCAACTATTCTTATGGCGACAGATATTTAGCTGATGTATCATACCGTTTGAACGCATCGTCACAGTTTGGCGCAAAAAACAAGTGGGGACATTTCTGGTCTGTAGGTATAGGATGGAACTTGCACCATGAATCATGGTTGAAAGAATCCGATTGGCTAACATATTGTAAGTTGAGAGCTTCAATCGGCTACACCGGTTCTCAAAACTTCAACTCCTACCAAGCCCTATCGACATATAGTTATATCACCGACCGCACTTATAACGGCGATATGGGTGTAGTACTTATGGCGTTGGCAAATGACAATTTGAAATGGCAAAGACAATTGGATAGAAGTGTTGGTATGGATTTCACTTTGTTCAATCGTTTATCCGGTCGTGTTGATTTTTATAGCGACCGTACCGACAATCTTTTGACAGATGTCACATTAGCCCCCTCTTCCGGTTTCTCCTCTTATAAGGAAAATTTAGGAATCACAGATAATACCGGCGTAGAAGTATCACTCAACTATCGTGTACTCAGTCATGCAGCAAGCCGTACTTCACTCAACATATTCGCTGGTCTCTCACACAATAAGAATAAGATTGCCAAAATATCAAATGCATTAAAAGCATACAACGAAGAACAAGATGCTCAGAAAAACGATTTTGCCGGTAGTGAAGAGGAAAAAGTCGCTCAACGCAGAGTTTCCATTCGCTACGAAGAAGGACAAAGCATGAGTGCCATTTGGGCTGTTCGTTCTGCCGGAATTGACCCGATTACCGGTAAAGAAGTTTTTATTAAAAAAGATGGAACGACCACCTATGAGTGGAGCGCAGACGACCAAGTAGTATGCGGTGATGCAACTCCAAAAATTCAAGGAAACATCGGTTTATCTGCACGTTGGAAGGATATTGATTTGAATGTAGCCTTCACCTATAAGTTAGGAGGACAAACTTACAATTCTACACTGGTAGATAAAGTGGAGAATGTTGACGTTGCCAATTGGAATGTAGACAATCGTGTGCTTACAGAACGTTGGAATACTCCTGGAGTTCCTGCCAAATTTAAAGCCATAGGTGATTACTCTACCACCAAACCCACATCACGTTTCGTAGAAGATTACAACGAATTGGCATTCTCAGCCATCTCTTTAGGATATGATTTCTCCAATCTTAAACTGATTAAACGCAGTCCATTGGAATATCTCAAATTAACTGCCACCATGAACGACATCGGTTGGATCAGCTCCGTTAAAAAAGAGTTCGGTTTGTCTTATCCAAGAGCAAGAGTATTCTCATTCACTTTATCAGCCCGTTTCTAATCAACAGTACAGTTATGAACAAATATATTAAAACCATATTATTGGCATTGGCTACCACTTTATTTACAGCTTGCGACGATTGGCTTGACATCAGTCCGAAAACCCAAATCAAGTCGGACGATAACTATGCAAGCGAACAAGGTTATAAAGACGCATTGACCGGCGTGTACTTACTCATGGCAGAAGAAAATCTTTACGGTAAGGAATTGACTTTCGGCATGCTTGATGCCATGGCACAATATTACACAGGTATGCGAAGCAATAACACCTATACTTATGATGCTGCTTTCGATTACGATAATACAGAATGTGAATCACGCATCAATGGTATTTGGAGCAAAATGTATACCGCTTTAGCCAACTTAAACGAATTGATCAAACACATTGACCAAAGTGATGCCCAATTATTTACCGGACGGAACAGAAGTCTGATTCGTGGAGAAGCATACGCATTGAGAGCATTCATGCACTTTGATTTAGCGCGTTTATGGGGATGCTCATATATAGTCAATAAAAACGACAAATGTATTCCATATGTAAAAACGGTATCAGCGGGTGTAACTCCATTGTCTACTGTTGAAGAAGTGATGAACTTAGCTCTTGCCGATCTGAATGTGGCACAAACAGAATTAAAATGCGATCCCGTCATTCAAAGTAATCTAATGATAGAAAACAACGATGCCGCTTATGAACAAGGGCGCACATTCAAAATGAATTATTATGCCACCCAACTCCTTGAAGCCAGGATTCTATTGTATTTAGGACAACACAAAGAAGCATTAGCAGCTGCAATGGAAGTCATTCAACAAAACACTTTTTACTGGACACCTGAAACAGAAATAACGACGTCTGAAAGTGCCCTAAGAAACAGAATCTTTTCTGAAGAATTGGTGTTTTGCCTTTACGACTCCAATCTGCGCAATCGCTATTCAACCTATTTTACGACAAAAGAAAACGGTCTTATCATGAATGAGGCAGGTTATCAAGCTGTATACGAACTTTACACCCCCGGTTTCTCCGGAGATTATCGGTACGCATACCAAAACGAAGAGTTGGACGGCAATTACTTCAATACCAAATTCATGCAACCCACCTCGGGCAATTCCCAATTCATGTTCCGCATCCCATTGATGCGACTGAGCGAAGCATACTATATTGCTGCCGAATGTGAACTTCAACTCAACCAAGACATTCCTGCTTGCGTAGGTTATCTGAACACCGTTCGTTCACACCGCAATCTTACAGATGGTATAGCCAATACCATCAGCAAGGAAGAGGCTCAAGAAGAAATACTTAAAGAGTACCGGAAAGAGTTCATGTGTGAAGGACAACTCTACTACTACTTCAAGCGCCTGAACTATACAGCCATCCCTATTGTGACAGCTGTAGGTAATCTTGTAACCACCAACTATGTAGAACCCAACTATATCTTCCCACTTCCGGATGATGAAATAGAATATGGAGGACGAAATGATGAATAAGTGTGTAAAATACTTTTCCCTAATGGGACTATCTTTTTTCTTTCTTGCCTTAATGACACAATGCAAGGAGAATGAAATGATGGACTATGCTTTTGACGGTCGAATTTATTTCTTTGAAACAGACACCGTAAACTCTGTTGAGAGAATCATTACCAAAGAAAACTACTCATTCGCACTTGTCAACTCCACTTTAATGGAAGACACCATAAAAGTTCGGGTGAAATTAATGGGTAGTACTGTTGATTACGACCGTCAGTTCAAAGCCATAGCCATAGCCGACAGTAGTACTGCAACAGAAGGAGTTCATTATAAGATATTGGATGGTGTAATGAAAGCCGGAGAATACATTTCCTACTTACCCGTAGTACTCTACCGTACTGCAGACACAAAAGAAAAGGAAGTGAGTGTCTATTTGCAAATTTCTGAAACACCGGATTTGGGCGCAGGCAACTATGAACTCATCAATTATCGTATCAGTTGGGCTGACATGTTGATGAAACCTAAGAATTGGCCCTATTATTTCGGTTCATACAGTACCAACAAATACAGATTCGCCATTGATGTACTTGGCTTAACCGATTGGCCACAAGCTGATAGATTTTACGATGGCAGCGGCGGAGCATATGTCATCTCCGAATTACAATTATTTGCCAACCAACTGAATGAAGCATACGCAGCATATAGGAAAACATACGGGCCCATCTATGTTGATGACACCGTCCCTGAAAATGAACGCGTTGAAATCTATTATTCTGCAGAAAGCTAAAACAATCATTAAAAAACCTAACAATGAAATTATACAGAAACATCATCAACATAGTGGTAACCTTCATCACATTAGCTATCACCATGAGCGGTTGCTATAAAGACGAGGGCAATTACGATTATGGAATACTCAACGAGATCAGTATAGCATCACCTGTCATAGGAGCACGTTTCTCTATTGACCGTTATGATGAAATTACCATAGAACCCACTTTGGTATTCTCAGAAAGCCATATACCAGATGAGCAACTTGCTTTTAAATGGGAAATGTACATTGACGATTGGGCAAACGCAGAAGCCCAATCAACCGTGCTCAGTCATGAAAAGAATTTAAAGGCCATCATTTCCCGTCCGGAGAGTACAGATGATTATGCTTTGGTTTTCACTGTCACCAACAAGAATAATGGTACAAGCTATCCTTTCAAATATGCATTGAATGTACAACCCAGTGTACTATCCGGCATTATGGTTCTACAAGAAAACAAAGAAGGACAAATGAGATTGGATTATTTGGCATCCACCCATGCCGAACCCTCCTTCGCAACAAACAGACATCTTAAGAATATTTACAAAACAGCCAACAATGGAAAAATTCTGAACGGCAAACCTATTGGTGTATCACATTCCGTTGTCACCAAGAGTTCATACGAACCACAAGTC
>JAGBUF010000005.1 GCA_017630975.1 Paraprevotella sp.
GATACCGATGTGTTCCAACCCATTATTAAAGTTATCGGCGACTTGTCCGGATGCCAATATGGTGAAGACAAGAAAAAAGACGTGGCTATGCGTGTAGTTGCTGACCACTTGCGTACCATCGCTTTCTCTATTGCAGATGGACAATTGCCCAGCAATGCAAAAGCCGGTTACGTGATTCGTCGTATTCTCCGTCGCGCTGTACGATATGCATACACGTTCTTAGGTCAGAAAGAAGCATTCATGTACAAACTGCTCCCTGTCCTTGTTCAGGAAATGGGACAATCATATCCTGAACTGGAAGCACAGAAAGTACTTATATCCAAAGTCATGAAATGGGAAGAAGATTCATTTCTCCGTACATTGGAAACAGGTATTCGTTTGCTTGACCGCGTGATGAGCGAGACAAAAGCTGCAGGAAAAGATATCATCAATGGTGTTGAGGCGTTTACTCTTTTCGACACTTACGGATTCCCACTTGACTTGACAGAGTTGATTTGTCGCGAGAATGGAATGACTGTAGACCAAGAGGCGTTCAATGCCGAAATGCAGAAACAAAAAGAACGTGCCCGCAATGCTGCTGCTATTGAAACCGGTGACTGGGTTGTGTTAGCTGAAGGAGAATGTGAATTCAAAGGTTGGGACTACACCGAATACGAATGTCGTATATTGCGCTATCGTCAAGTAACACAGAAGAAACAAACCTTCTATCAAATTGTTCTTGACAAGACTCCGTTCTATGCTGAAATGGGAGGACAAGTCGGCGATTCAGGTGTCATCTGCTCTGAATTTGAAACCATTGAAATCATTGACACTAAGAGAGAAAACAATCTCCCGGTGCATATTGCCAAACAACTTCCGGCACATCCGGAAGCGCCATTCATGGCTTGCGTAGATACAGAACGACGCGCAGCAAGCGAAGCCAACCATACTTGTACCCACTTGCTCGATCAGGCACTCCGCAGTGTATTGGGTGAGCACGTTGAACAAAAAGGTTCTTTGGTCACACCGGATTATCTCCGCTTTGATTTCTCTCATTTCCAGAAAGTGACAGACGAGCAATTGCGCGAAGTAGAACGTTTGGTAAATGCAAAAATCAGAGCAAACATCCCATTGCAGGATCACCGCGACATGCCAATCGAAAAGGCAAAAGAATTGGGAGCAATTGCACTCTTCGGTGAGAAATACGGAGACAAGGTGCGTGTAGTACAATTTGCTGATAGTGTGGAGTTCTGTGGAGGATGTCATGCTAAAGCCACCGGTCAGATTGGAATGGTAAAGATCATGACTGAGAGCTCGGTTGCTGCCGGTGTACGCCGTATAGAAGCCATCACAGGAGAGAAGGTGGAAGAATGGTTGTATAAGATGCAGGATCTTTCTGCCGACCTGAAAGCACTGTTCAATAATGCTCCTGATGTTAAGCAAGCCATTGTTAAGGCCATTGAAGAAAACGGCAACTTAAAGAAACAATTGGAAGAAAACATCAGAGAGAAAGCCAATGGCATAAAGAACGAAATTATCGCAAAGGCACAAGTTGTAAATGGCGTAACAATATACCGTCGTAAGTTGCCTTTGATGCCAGCTGAATTTGTGAAAGACATGGCATTCCAACTCCGCAACTTGGAGGAAAACGCGTTGGTGGTTTTGGGCAGTTTCTACGAAGACAAACCTATGCTGACCGTAGCTGCATCTGACAATATGATGAAAGAACACGGCATGAACGTAGGTAAACACATACGTGAGGCAGCCAAGCTCATACAAGGTGGTGGCGGTGGACAACCTCATTTCGCAACTGCCGGAGGTAAGAACATCGACGGTTTAGACGCAGCCATTGACAAATTCATTGAATTGGCAGAATTATAATCCAGTATTTATATAATAAGTATAAGAGAGTAGCTTCGCGGTTACTCTCTTTTTTGTTCTTTCATTTCTTTTCTTGAAGTTTAAAGCATACCTTTGCGCTATGTTGCGCACTCGCTTACTATACATCTTCGTCCTGATTACAGCCATTACCGGTTGCCATCAACACACCACTGACTTGATTGGTTACATTGACACCCGAGTCGGAACAGCCCCTAACAGCCTTAAAAGTGCCGGCAAGTTCGGTAAGGGGAGCGAGGAGTTGGGACAGACATTACCGGCAGTTTTTGAGCCTAACGGTATGAACTTTTGGACTCCTCAGACACAAGATACGGAAGTTAAATGCAAAGCACCTTATTATTATCAAGACTCACTGTTTCAAGGTTTTCGCAATTCGCACTGGATTGTGGGTGGTTGCACACAGGACTACGGTTCTATGACCCTGTTCCCCGCTACAAACGTCAACCATTGTATACCGGAACAAAGAGCCTGCCTCTTCAATCACACTGAAGAAACTGCCACACCTTCGTACTACGCTGTCCGCTTGCAAACCTCCGGCATCAAAGCCGAAATGACGGCACGGTCGCGGAGCGCCATATTTCGTTTGACCTATCCCACTGATTCGGCGGCATACTTGATAATCAATCCTAACAGCGACGAGGGTGAAGGTTACATAGAACTTGATACTACACACAAAGAAATTCGAGGTTACAATCCGATACACCGCATCTACCAAGGCAAAGGGTTACCGGCCGGCCATAA
>JAGBUF010000028.1 GCA_017630975.1 Paraprevotella sp.
CTCAGCCATCGGTGAGTCTGACGCAAAGAATTCATTGGTGGCAGTAATCAAAGAGGGTGAGGGGGTGTATGCGTCAAATCTTTCTACTATTGAAGATGTGAATGCAGTAAATGATAAATTGAAAGCGCAGATAAAGGAAACGAAGTTGACAGCACAACCCATACCCGGTCAATATTTTGATTTGACGGAGTATTTGGTGAACCCCAGTTTTGAGTCTAAGACAGAAGGTTGGAATCTGACAAAAACCGTTTCAGGTTGGGAATCCTTTGATACATGGGGTGATCGTCCGGCAGCTGATGGGCTCAACTTTGTTAGTGTGTGCTATCAGAATATAACAAGTCTTGACTTGTTCCAGTCTGTTAAAAATCTTCCTGCGGGTTATTATCAAGTAAAAGCGAGTTTGCGTAATACAGACGGAGTGAGTTACCTTTCTGACCAAAGAGTCTATGCGTTAGTGCGCGGTACTCTTTTTGAATCAGAGTGTTTAACTGAAGTTGGTGGTGAAGACAATAACGCATGGTTTGAGTTGACAGCAGATAAAGTGTTAGTTAATGAGGGGCAGACGCTGCGTTTAGGAATCCGTTCTACCGGTACGGGTTCAGGAACAAAAGGATGGTTTCAAGCAGACCATTTCCGCTTGTATTATTTGGGCACCGATCCCACAGCAGTTCCTGTGTTGTTGAGAGCGCAGGATGATATCAAAGTATTACCGATAGAAAACGGTATCCGTATTTTTTCTTCTGCAACTAGCGAGATACCTGTTTATGGAGTTAATGGTATACTGCTGAAGAAGATTAATGTCAGCGAGGGTGTGCAGGATGTCTGTTTGCCACAAGGACAATTTATTGTAAATGGGAAAGTAGTCATCGTCCGTAATTGAGGATAGGGACATGACTAAAACGAGACGCCTGACATTACAATCGGGCGTCTCGTTTTTATATGAAATAATGTAGATTTAATCACGGTTGGCACGTTTGCGTTCCAAGTGATCGAGAATTACTTTACGCATGCGCATGCTTTTGGGAGTCACTTCTACATATTCGTCCTCTCGGATATATTCCAAAGCTTCTTCCAGAGATAGTATAGTAGCAGGCACGATACGTGCTTTCTCGTCCGAACCGGAAGCACGCATGTTGGTCAGCTGTTTGCTCTTTGTTACATTGATGACCAAATCATTGTCATGGATGTGTTCGCCAACAATTTGTCCTGCATAAACAGCATCTTGCGGTTCAATAAAGAACTTTCCGCGATCCTGCAAGTTGTTGATGGCATAGGCAAATGCTGTACCGCTTTCTAATGCAATCATGGCACCATTACTACGGCGTGTAATATCGCCTTTATATGGTTGGTATTCCAAGAATCGATGTGCCATGATGGCCTCTCCTTGACTGGCAGTTAATACGTTGGTACGCAAACCGATGATACCACGTGAAGGGATGTTGAATTCAATATTCACACGTTCGCCTTGTGTCTCCATTGATGTCATTTCACCCTTACGACGTGTTACCATGTCAATCATCTTGCTGGCAAACTCTTCCGGTACATTGATGGTTAATTCCTCAATAGGTTCACATTTTTCACCGTTGATTTCCTTGTAGATCACCTGTGGTTGCCCCACTTGGAGTTCATAACCCTCGCGTCGCATGGTCTCTACCAAAACAGAAAGGTGAAGTACACCGCGTCCGGCAACAATCCAGCGGTCGGTGTAGCCATCCGGTAATGAAACTCTCAGAGCGAGGTTCTTTTCCAACTCTTTTTCCAAGCGCTCGTTGATATGACGACTGGTGCAGAATTTGCCTTCCTTGCCAAAGAAAGGAGAGTCGTTGATGGTAAAGAGCATACTCATCGTTGGTTCATCAATAGAGATGGTTGGCAATGCTTCAGGATTTTCAAAGTCACAAATAGTATCGC
>JAGBUF010000214.1 GCA_017630975.1 Paraprevotella sp.
TCTAAAAACTCATCTTTTGTTTGGAGCTTTATATTTATTTTAATACATTTGCAATGTTTTGTTCCGTACAACCCATTTGGGAGACCATTTCGGGGCGTCGGATGAAAAGGGAATCGGGTGAAAGTCCCGGACAGTCCCGCTGCTGTAAGCTCATTATGCGGTTTGTTTATTACCATGAGCCACTTCCTTATATATAAAATAAGGTGGGAAGGCGAACAGACCGGAGTAAGTCAGAAGACCTGCAAAACATAAGTCGTGCTCAAATCTTCGAGGACAGGATGAGAGGTCATGCAAGTGAATTTTTAAGATTGAATTATGAAACTGAATGCATTCCGCAGGGAGTGGTTTCGTGTTGTTATAGGTGTATATTGTACCTTTACGGCAGGAATCATTCATGCGAGTGAAACGGACAGCGTATCAAGTAGCATGTATCACTTGAAACGTGTGACGGTGAGCGCAGAGCGTTCATCACGAATCCATTCTGCATCCATGCCAACCCAAGTGATGACTTCGGAAACAATGCGCGGATGGGGGGTGCAGAACCTTGCGGATGCAGCTCGGCGTCTACCTGGTATTACAGTAAAGGATTATGGTGGAATAGGCGGATTGAAGACTGTTTCAATACGGGGATTAGGAGCAGAACATACAGCGGTGGTTTATGACGGTGTGGCTGTAAGTAATTGTCAAGCCGGTCAGATAGATATTGGGCGTTTCAATATGGATGATGTGGAAACACTATCCCTCTCAGTAGGACAACAAAATGATTTGATGCAATCTGCCCGTCTTTATGCTTCTGCAGGTGTATTGTCGCTCAAGACCAAGAACCCATTGGAGGCTACACCACTTCCATATGTCGGAAAAGTTCAATTGAGAGGAGGCTCATTTGGCTTATTGAATCCGTCATTCAGTTGGGCACAACGTGTTGGTGAGCGAACAACTTATCAACTTTCAGGCAATTTCGTACATTCTCGTGGAGAGTATCCGTTTACTTTAGTGAATGGTGAACATGTCACTCAAGAAAGGCGTCAAAATAGCGACGTCCTATCATGGAATGTTGAAGGGAATCTTTACCATTGTTTTACAGATGGTAGTCGTTTGGCTGCAAAAGTTCATTATTATGACTCCGAACGTGGATTACCCGGATCGGTCATTCTGTACAACAACCTGTCGGATGAACGCTTATGGGACAAGAATGCGTTTGCACAAGTGCGCTATCAAAAAACATTTACGGAGAAGTGGCGTTTGCAGGTGGAAGGAAAATACAATTACTCTTGGACCAAGTACGAGGATACCGATGTGAAATATGTTGGTGGTAAGAAAACAGACATTAACGAACAACAAGAGTATTATCTTTCCGCATCGGCATTATGGACTCCGATAGAGGGAGTTTATGTTTCATGGGCTAATGATGGATTTTTCAATCTGTTGGAGAATAATTTTCCGAATAATCCACAACCCCAGCGCTGGACATGGTTGTCCGCCTTGAATTTGCGTTGGAACTGGAAACGGTTGACTTTGAACGGGACATTGGTGAGTACATTTGCCACTGAACAAGTTAGTGATGGTGTTGCCCCTGACAATAGGAAGCATCTGTCACCTTCTTTTTCGTTTGTTTATCAACCATTTCATGCTCATTCCTTTTTCTTGCGGTTGATGTATAAAGATACGTTTAGGAATCCGAGTTTTAACGACATGTATTATGAACAAACGGGGAATAGGGGGTTGCGTCCTGAAAAGGCACATGAATATAATGTCGGTGTAACGTGGAAAAGCAAGTCCTGGAACAGCTTGGAGTATCTTTCTTTGACAGCAGATGCCTATTATAACAAGGTGGAGGATAAGATTGTGGCTTTGCCATCTTTATACGTATGGAGAATGATGAATTATGGACGGGTGGATATTAAAGGGGCTGACATATCCGTACAGGGAAGGTTTATCTTTGATGAGCGGTTTAGATTGTCACTTACAGCAGTATATTCGTTTCAAGAAGCATTGGATTTGACTGACAAAAAATCAAAAACATATAAGCATCAAGTTCCTTATACCCCCAGAAATAGCGGGAATGTGGGAGCTCAGTTAGAAACTCCTTGGTTGAACGTGGGGTATAGTGTAGTACTGGTAGGCGAACGTTATCGGATGCGTCAAAATACACCGGCAAATTTGCTTGAACGCTATGATGAACATACTTTGACTCTCTCAAGGGCATTTCAACTTAAACGATGTGAACTACGTTTACAAGTTGATGTGGTGAATCTGACTGATAAACAGTATGATGTAATAAAATACTATCCCATGCCGGGACGTTCCAATAGATGTACTATTCAAGTGAAGTTCTAGAACAAAATCAATATTGACTTTTAAAAATTTGTATTATGAAATTAAGAAAATGGTTTTGGCTTTCGCTGTGTTTTCTGACCGTTTGGACTATTACAGCATGTAGTGAAGA
>JAGBUF010000215.1 GCA_017630975.1 Paraprevotella sp.
CGTCGTAATCAAAACCTCTCATTGCGTGAATAACATCCTCAAAACAGAAAATGGCTACGACATTTCATTCAAGGAAGAGCACTTGCCCGTTCAAACGTTCGACTGCGTGGCAATCACAACCGGCGGTTCGCCTCAAAGTCGCGGATTGGACTACTTAAAAGATTTAGGGCATCAGATTGAAGATCCCGTCCCCTCATTGTTCACATTCAACATTAACGATGGGACGTTACGCGACCTAATGGGAACAGTTGTCGAACCTGCAACAACCTCTATTGCCGGTACTAAATTCAAGGCCGAAGGGGCACTCCTTGTCACACATTGGGGCATGAGCGGTCCTGCCATCCTCAAACTTTCCTCACACGCAGCGCGTTATGTCAACGAACAAAACTACCGATTCCCACTACTCGTCAATTGGGTGAACGAAAGCAACAACGAGAAAGTGGCGGAAACACTGCGTACAATTGCCGACAACAGCCCTAATAAACAAATTGGCAACGTGCGCCCTTACAATCTACCGACACGCCTTTGGGAATACCTCATCGGCAAGTGCGGACTGACCCTTGAGCGCAAATGGAACGAATTGGGCAAGAAAGGCATCAACCGACTGACGAACACGCTGTGTAGCGACAGCTACGAGGTTGACGGACGCGGCGCGTTCCGTGACGAGTTCGTCACTTGTGGCGGTATCAGTTTGTCATCCGTCCACCGCAACACATTAGAGAGTAAAACCTGTCCGGGACTGTTCTTTGCAGGCGAGGTTCTAGATATAGACGGCGTGACGGGCGGTTTCAATTTTCAAGCCGCATGGACTACCGGTTACACTGTAGCAAAGGCTATCAGCGAGAGAACATAACATCATTTTTATCACGAACGCAAAAAAAGAAAATGCAATGGGGAGTACATTTTTGTGTACGCCTGAGTACATTTTTGTGTACACTTGGAGGTATAGGAACTGTACACTAATAAGAAAAAGGTGGCACCCGCTTTGTGAGGCGCCACCTTGTTAAACATTAACTTAATTTCTCTCCTTGTTTTACTTCAAACGAAACTGAATCGGAAATGAGAAGACACTGCTTACAGCCTTACCTTTAATCTTTCCGGGTGTCCATTTGGGCATCATACGCGCCACTCGCAAGGCCTCTTCGTCCAACGAAGGATTTACCCATTTAACCACCTTATGACCGGTGGTAGTACCATCACTGCGGACTATCACTTGAACGACCACCTTTCCTGAGATACCCTTTGCAATAGCATCCTTCGGATACTGCACGTTTTTAGCTAAAAACTCCATCATCTTGACCACGCCACCGGGGAAGCTCGGCATCTCATCGACCAACCGATATACGCTGTCGCGCACCATATCATCGGCAGACGTCTTTGGAGCATATGCGTAAACCGTTACAACTCCCTCGCCATTCGGTGCTTCGTTGGATACCGCAACCGCCTCATGCGCAATATCATGAGCTTTTTCTTTCACGGTTTCGGATAAATCCGTAACTTTGACGTCGGAAACGGACTTCAACGGGTTACTTACTCGGTTTTCGAACTCCGGATGTGCGAATGCCACTGTGGCTATCGCCCCTACGGGTAGCACGTACATATACTTCAGTGCCGCCCACTTGTTTGACTTTTTGTACATCATTGCAATACGTTTTTTAAGTGTGCTTTGATTCAAGCCGTTGGCAAAAGATTGCAGTCGAGAGCCAACGGCCTTTTTTATTAAATACATTTGATAGTTTTTTGAATTGACGCCTTGTGACAAGACGTAGTCATCGGCTTGATACTCATGGATGCAGCGCAAATCCATTTCGATAAGCCATACAATAGGATTGAACCACATGACCGTCTCTGCCATCAACACCAAGAGTGTATCATACGAATGATGATACAGAACATGAGCTGTTTCATGCGCCATAATAGCACGACCGGCATCACTCTCATAATCAGCCTCTGAGATAACAATGCGATTCATCCAGCTGAAAGGCGACACGTCATGGGCATGACAATAGAGCGTCCAACCGTTAATATTGCGGTCTTCCCATACACAACCATTCGGCATGAACCTATACAGACTGACAAATTGCCACCCACGTACCAATACCGAAAGTAATATCCCGGTGATATAAAGTCCGACTAGGAACAGGGGCCATAACGTACGCTCTTCAACGTCGTTCACGATGAGAATAGATGCCGTTTCGTCAAAAGTCTCGTTCAGACTTACCGTAATCGCTTCGTTTAATGGCATTTCCGCCATGCCAAACCATTCGGATTGAAGCAATGGGATGACAAATGAAAGCAACAAAATACCGAGCAACATGATACGGTTCAAACTGTGCCACTTCTCATATCGCAGTAAAAGCGCATAAGGGAGGTACAACAATGTCATACACAATGACGCCTTAATGATATAAACCAGAAATAGTCCCATTTATCTTATCTTTAATGATTGTTTAATGCTCTTTAAAAACTACTCTATAATTCATTCGTGTTGTTTTTCAATCATATCAATCAGTTCTTGCAAATCTGCGTCTGATATGCGCTCCTCCTTGATAAAGAAACGTACCAAGGAGGAAAAAGAACCACCAAACAAATCGTCCTTTACCCCATTCAGCACATGTTTGGTATATTCTTGTTTCGTTATCAAAGGATAATACCGTAGAGTTTTTGTCCCCGAAATTTTCTCAAAAGAAACGAAGCCCTTATTCAAAAGAATTTTCATAAAGGTGGCGACTGTCGTATAAGCCGGTTTCTTATCCTCATAACATTCCAACACCTCATTGATGGTACCTTTGGAAGATGGCAATGACCATAAGATATTCATGATTTGCATCTCTGCTTTTGTCAAAGTCGTACTTTTGCTCATAATTTCTAAACTTTTAGTTTTCTGCGAGCAAAACTATATCTAAGAATTTAGAAAAGCAAAACAAACAGGACGAAAAAGTCCTTAAAACCCATTATTTAACATTCATTTTTAGTAATAGCAGCAGAGTACTACACTTTTCCATAAAAAAATAATTACTTTTGCAAAAAGTTTTAGAAAATCGCATCATTATGAGAATTGACATCATCACCGTTTTACCGGAACTATTGGAAGGTTTTGTGAGAGAAAGTATATTGGGGCGTGCACAAAAGAAAGGTTTAGCGGAAATCCATTTGCACAATCTGCGAGATTACTCCACCAATAAATTCCGACGCGTGGATGACTATCCATTCGGTGGTTTTGCCGGTATGGTGATGCAATGCGAACCGATAGATCGTTGCATTTCTGCGCTGAAAGCAGAGCGCGACTACGATGAAGTGATTTTCACAACACC
>JAGBUF010000216.1 GCA_017630975.1 Paraprevotella sp.
CCTAATTTCCTGTTTCGTTTGAGTAAAACGATTTTCATGGGGCCGGTAATGGACGTGCAGTGGGTAAATGGATATGGATTCGAGAATGCTGCATTGTTGAATGGGCAAGATAAGTCTATTGTTAGTGCCGGTTTAGGACTGAATTTTTCCTACGACTCACGTGATTTTGTGTTGAATGCCCATCGTGGTAACTATTTCCGTCTTGAACAGATGTTCTATCCCGGTTTCTTTGGTAACAGCTATGATTTTATGTATACCGATATGACCTATTGTGCCTACCGTAAGGTCTGGAAGGGCGGTATTCTTGCCATGGAACTCCATACGTTGTTCAACTATGGTGATGTACCCTGGACCATGTTGGCGCAGGTGGGGGTACAAGGTAGGATGAGAGGTTACTATGAAGGGCGTTACCGTGACCGAAACATCATAGAAGGACAGTTGGAACTACGACAGCATATCAAAGGTAGAAGTGGAATTGCGGTGTGGGTTGGCGCAGCCAATGTGTTCAGAAATTTTGAACATATCTACCTGAAACAGGTGTTGCCTAATTATGGTATCGGCTATCGTTGGGAGTTCAAGAAGAGAGTAAATATCCGTTTGGATTTGGGTTTTACGAAGGACAAACCTAATTTTGCATTTAATATTAATGAAGCATTTTGATAAATATAAAGATAAGATGAAAAAGATTAAAGTATTGACCTTGGTTGCAATGGCGTTTTGTTTGAGTGTGCAAGCAGGTGCGCAGTCAGAATTGATTAAGTATGGTGATTTCAATCAATGGATTGTCAGAAACATAAAGGAAAGTAAAATCATCGGTGGTGCGACAAAACAACTATATGAGGTAGGACCGGATGCTATATGGGATAATAATGACGAATATACTAACCAGGGAGGTTCACCATGGGCAACTTCCAATGTAATGGCTCGTGTATGTGGTATCACCAAAACCAATACTTCCGTATATCGTGAGAAACGAGGTGATGGTTATTGTGCCCGTCTGGAGACGCATGAGGAAAAAGTGAAGGTGTTGGGTATTGTAAATATTGAGGTGTTGGCTGCCGGCTCTTTGTTTTTGGGGCATGTCCCAGAACCCATTACAAGTACATCCAATCCGATGAACAAGTTGTCATTGGGTATTCCTTTTACCAAGCGTCCGAAAGCGCTGAGGTTTGATTATAAAGTGAAAATGACCGGAGAACCGAATAGAATTCGTCAGACAGGATTTAGTAGAATCTCTAAAGTAGAAGGTCCCGATATGGCAGATGCTTTGGTTATTTTACAGAAACGTTGGGAGGATGAGAATGGTAAAATCCATGCCAAACGTGTCGGAACGATGGTGTATCATTTTAGCAAGAGTACCAATGATTGGGTGAATGGCGCCGAATTCCCTATATTATATGGCGACATTTCCAAAACACCGGGCTATCAAGAGGAATATATGGGAATGATGATTGGCGACAGAACTTTCAATGCCGAAAACAGCAGAGGAAAGGTGGTTCCTATCAAGGAAGAAGGATGGGCTGATGCCAATGAAACTCCTACACATGTGGTAGTGAAGTTTGACTCTAGTTGTGGTGGAGCATACATTGGTTCTATAGGTTCTACTTTGTGGGTAGATAATGTTGAGTTTGTTTATTAATACTAACTGAATGAAAACAGATCAATTGACATATTTCGGTGTGGTTACTCCGTGCTATATTATTGAAGAGGAATTGTTGAGAAGAAACCTTGAACTCATAAAGAGTGTAGCTGACAGAGCCGGTGTGGAAATTATATTGGCTTTTAAGGCTTTTGCCTTATGGAAGTCATTCCCTATTTTCAGGGAATATATTTCGCATACTACTGCTAGTTCAATCAATGAAGCACGTTTAGCTTTTGTGGAGTTCGGGAGCAAGGCGCATACATATTCTCCGGCATATACAGAAAGTGATTTTACGGAAATCCTATCGTGCAGCAGTCATGTTTCCTTCAATTCTTTCAGTCAATATGAACGATTCATTGGTGAAGTGAAAAATTACAATCTAACTCATCCCGGTGAAGAGGTTTCATGTGGACTACGTGTCAATCCCGAGTACTCGGAAATAGAGGTGGATTTGTACAATCCTTGTGCACCTGGTTCGCGTTTTGGGGTGATGGCATCACAACTACCTTCACAATTACCGGAAGGAATTGAAGGTTTCCATTGTCATTGTCATTGTGAGAGCTCTTCTTATGCGTTAGAACGTACTTTGCAACATATAGAGGAGAAGTTCGGAGCATGGTTGCCACAACTCAAATGGTTGAACTTGGGTGGAGGACATTTGATGACACGTAAGGATTATGACGTGGATCACCTTGTTTCTTTGTTGAAGGGGCTAAGACAGCGTTATCCGAATCTCTCAATCATTTTAGAACCCGGTTCTGCTTTTGGTTGGCAGACCGGTCCATTGGTATCTTCTGTGGTGGATATTGTGGAAAATAAAGGCATTAAGACAGCGATTCTCGACGTGAGTTTTACATGTCATATGCCCGACTGTTTGGAGATGCCCTACCAACCGGTGGTACGCGGAGCAGAAACATTAGAGGCTGATGCTGTGAAGACAGCCGAACCAACGGAGCATGTATATCGTTTGGGTGGTAACAGTTGTTTGAGTGGCGATTATATGGGCTCATGGAAATTTGACCATGAACTTAAAGTGGGAGAGCGTATCATTTTTGAAGATATGATTCACTATACAACAGTTAAGACCAATATGTTTAATGGTATTTCGCATCCGTCTATAGCCATGTTGCATACAGATGGAGAATTGGAATATTATCGTCATTTTAGTTACGAGGATTATAGAGACAGGATGTGTTAATCCATTTATTGTTGACAAAATCATAAAAAAGGCAATAGTTTTTTAGATGGATGTTTGTGGGTTAAAAAAATAGTTGTACCTTTGCAACCGCATTCTTAGGAATGCACGTTCTTTTTTTATTGAACATTCATTTGTTGCGGAAATAGCTCAGTTGGTAGAGCACGGCCTTGCCAAGGTCGGGGTCGCGAGTTCGAG
>JAGBUF010000217.1 GCA_017630975.1 Paraprevotella sp.
AAGCGCAATATAACGAGGCTACACAGACCATATCCACTTTGACGACTGAAAAAGAAAGTCTGAGCGAACAAGTTGCCATTGCTTCGCAATTGGATGCAACCTCCATAAGCGTAAAAGGAGAAACCAAGCGTGGTAGGGTGGCAAAGAAAATCAAGGATGTAAAGAAATTTATTATCAGTTTTGTTATTTCAAGAAATATTACGGCACAAGCAGGTAACAGAAGCGTGTATGTGCGAATTATGAAGCCCAATAACGAACCGTTGACCAATGGTGGAACATTTGAGTACGAGAATACAGTTTTGGAGTACTCCATCAAGAAAGATATAGAATATAATGGTGAGGAAACTCCCCTGACCGTATATTGGGATGTAAATGAGTTCTTGAGTGCCGGTCAGTATAGAGTGGCGATATTTGCAGATGGACATAATATCGGAAACACCACTTTTACATATAATAAGTAGCGGAGAAGAGCAACGACAGGGACAATGGACAAAGAAAGGAGTCTGCATTGTCCCTTTTGAATTATAAAAGTCAGAAATAGTAATCAAGTAGAAGTCATGAAAGTGAAGAACTTAAGAATCATCATGCTTTTATGCGTTATGTTGGTAACAAACCTTATCGCCCAACCTGCATTAAAATCGCTCATTTACGAAGGTAGTGCCATTGCAGAAGAAGGTGCATGGTGCTGGTTTGCCGATCCGCGCGCTTTGCATTATGAGAATGAGAGCGGAAATATCAATTGTAGTTATGTGGGGTATATTGATACACATGGAACGATTAAGGCGGTACAATACGATTTCAATCAGAAACGACGTACTGAAGTGCTTGTTCGTTCTTATTTTCAGCCTGATGACCATAATAATCCTACCTTCCTTGTATTGCCGGATGAACGGGTGATGATTTTCTATTCACGTCACACCGATGAACCTTGTTTCTACTATCGCATATCACAAAAGCCAGGCGATATAACGACATTGGGAGAGGAGAAAAAAATCATGACAAAGGATAATACTACCTATCCTTCCCCCTTTATCCTGTCTGATGATCCCGAGCATATCTATCTTTGTTGGAGGGGAATCAAATGGCATCCGACGATAGCTAGATTGACCATGCCCGACGAGCATGACAATGTGAATATAGACTGGGGGCCTTATCAGATGGTGCAATCAACAGGGGCTCGTCCGTATGCTAAATATTGTTCGAACGGAAAAGATCGAATCATGCTGGCGTATACCACCGGGCATCCGGACAATGAGAACCCGAATTGGCTGTATTATAATGCGGTAAATATCAATACACTCCAATTAGAGGATGTTCAGGGAAGGAAACTTTCAACAATTGCGGAAGGACCGTTGCGGGTGACACGTACACCGGATTATGCAGAACAAAATCCCATGGCGGTGGTGGATCGAACTCCTGGATGGCGCGATTGGGTGTGGCAAGTATCTTTTAACGAAGTTGGAAACCCTGTTATTGCCATGGTGAAAATCAGTGGCGACAAACGGACTCATGATTACTATTATGCATATTGGGATGGAACACAATGGAAAAAGATTTTCTTGGCGCATGGAGGAGGACATTTCCATCAGTCTCCTGATATAGAACACTGTTATAGTGGAGGTATGGCAATAGACCCGGCATGTACCAATGAGGTGTATTGTTCGGTACCAGTGGTGGGTGCATTCGGAAAGATGTATGAAATAGTGAAGTTTACCATAAATTTCACGACCGGTGAGGTAAAGCAACAACAGATTACACGACACTCGCGAAAAAATAACGTCCGACCATTTATCTTAAACGATTCAGAAGCTTCACCTTTACGATTGACATGGATGCATGGGGATTATTATGATTGGATTCTCAGTTCGGCACGGGCAGGGTATCCAACGTCCATTCATGGTGTGGTACAATGGGACAGCGAGCCGGTAAAACTGAATGATGGTGTTATAGCACAATCGGAGCAAGAAGGCATGAATGGAAAGGTGAAGGTGGACAAGAAATGGAATAGTTCGGATTTTACTTTGGCGATGTCTATCAATGTGACAGATGAAAAGGCGCAAGGAGTCATCTGTGAGGGTAAAGATTGGTGCTTGAGCATAGATTCTTTGAGTTTAAAACCTTGTCTTAAGATTGGGAAGGACGAGTACAAAAGCGTGAATGTATGGGGTACTGCTGATTCTTGGAAGAATTTTGGTCGTGGAACCAATGGAAAATGGTATCCGATGGAACTATATAAAGAGCTTGAACTTGTCATAACCTATTCGGACAACCGTGTGCGACTTTATATCAATGGACTTCTTGATATGAATGTTGAAGGAATCTGTGGATTGAAAGGACTGCGCCTTGGCCGTTTCAATGGCAGTATAAGTACTTATGCGATATATAATAGAGCATTCAATCCCGATGAAGTCGGTGCATGGTGCTCGTTTATTCGTTGAATGATAAAAACAAAATAAAACTTGATATCAGTAGAACATTTAAAGGTTGAATTTGCTGCCAAACCATTGTTTCATGATGTGTCTTA
>JAGBUF010000218.1 GCA_017630975.1 Paraprevotella sp.
CGGGGGTGTCCGGTTCGGTCGGCTCATTGGGTTCGTTCGGTTCGGGTTCTTCCGGTGCCACATCAGGTTCGGACTGCAACCAACGGAAAGATTGAATGCCCTTGATTCCGACAACAGAAAAATAAGTAGTGATTTTACCGTACAACAACACTCTTTCCCCCAAATGTTCGGGGTGGTCCTGCAGGTTCAATGCGTTTCTCACACTCGAACCTTTTTTCAATTCTACGGGCAGATAACATGCTGCATCGGTTTCACCTTTCGTTGCAGCTATGAGCAGGTTGCTCGGTCTTGCACCCTCAGCAGAAAATTGGGCTGAACTGATGGTTGTACCGCTACAAAACCCTACGATATAACCATGTACACAAGCCGTATATTCTTCATCGTTGCCAATTTGCCCATAAAGCGTCAGCACATCCTCCACGCTATACTCTTTCACTCCCTCCGGTAGGACGGTCTCATTTCCATCTGTCCCACCTGTGTCAGTCCCTCCGGCAGGATTTCCTGTCGGCAGTTCTACTTTCTGACACGCACAACAAATCAGACAGCACCAAAAGCATATACGTAGCACCCTAAACATAACAGACTATTCTTCAGTCAAGAGTTTCTTCATTTCGCTCAACTTGGTTTTCACATCGTGCGAGTAGTAATAATCATCTGCCCAGGCGATGAGATATACGATTACATCGAAAACCAACCAAGCCACCAGTACCCAATGCCATGTTTCCATACTCTTATAAAATAAAACAGGAGGTAGCCAACGGCTACGCTCCTTTATGATTGATACAAATTCCTTTCAGATACCATTCGTACAAACGATGGATACCTTCATCTATCTCCACTTGATGATGCCATCCAAGGCGATGCAATTTGGATACGTCTGTCAGTTTGCGCATCGTTCCATCCGGTTTGGTAGCGTCCCATCGCAATTCGCCCTTGAAATCGATTTCTTTCATAATCATCTCGGCGGCCTGACGGATGCTCACCTCTTTTCCTGTACCCACATTGATATAACAGTTACGAACTTCTTTGTCACCCTCGGCAAATGTATCCTTGAAATCAACGTTCAACAACACATGTACACTGGCATCTGCCATCTCCTCGCTCCATAGGAATTCACGCATCGGCGCACCCGTTCCCCATAGCATGACTGCTTCGGGAGTGATACCATAATGCGCCAAGACGCGGAGGATATCCGTTTCTGAAGATGTTGCATCTACCACAATGCGTTCATCGCCCTTTCCCATTCCGACGGGACGGAGACCGATATCTTTGCGCACCGCTTCCCAATTTCCTTCGTTCAGACACTTTGCCAAGTGTATCTTGCGTATCATGGCAGGCAATACATGACTGTTCTCCAAATGGAAATTATCATTCGGTCCATAAAGGTTTGTGGGCATCACTGCTATATAGTTCGTGCCGTACTGCAGGTTGAAGCTCTCGCACATCTTCAATCCGGCAATCTTGGCAATGGCGTATGGCTCGTTGGTGTACTCGAGTGGTGAAGTCAACAGACATTCCTCAGTCATGGGTTGCGGTGCTTCACGCGGATAGATACAGGTGCTGCCCAAGAACAATAGTTTCTTGACCCCATGACGATAGCTCTCCCCTATCACATTTTGTTGTATCTGCAGGTTCTCGTAGATGAAGTCGGCACGATACTGCAGATTCGCCATAATACCACCGACATGTGCCGCTGCCAATACCACCGCATCCGGTTGTTCTGCATCGAAGAAAGCTTTGACAGCCACAGGATCCAACAGGTCCAGTTCACTGTGTGAGCGACCTACCAATTTTTCGTAGCCTCGCGCCTTCAGATTATTCCAAATGGCGGAACCCACCAAACCGTTGTGTCCCGCCACGTATATTTTTGCTGATTTTTCCAACATAGTCATTGCTTTAGTCCATCTGCGCCTTCAGGTGCAGTTTCTTAACGAACTTCATATCATGTTCCACCATGATGCGTACCAACTCGGGGAACGATGTCTTGGTGGGGTTCCATCCCAACAGGTTCTTCGCCTTGGTGGGATCGCCCAACAATTGCTCCACTTCGCATGGACGGAAATACTTGGGATCAACTTCTACCAGCACCTTGCCGGTAGCCACGTCAATACCTTTCTCGTCTACGCCCTCACCTTCCCATTTGAGTTCAACACCCAAATAGTGGAAAGCCAAGGTACAGAATTCACGTACGGTATGCATTTCACCGGTAGCTATGACGAAGTCTTCCGGAGTATCGTGTTGCAGAATCAACCACATACACTCCACGTAGTCACGTGCATATCCCCAATCGCGACGTGCATCTAAGTTACCCAGGTACAACTTGTCCTGAAATCCTTGTACGATACGGGCTGCAGCCAAAGTAATCTTACGGGTTACGAATGTTTCACCACGACGCTCACTCTCATGATTGAACAGGATACCGTTTACTGCAAACATATCATAGCTCTCACGATAGTTCTTAGTGATCCAGAAACCATATTGTTTGGCTACACCATAGGGTGAACGCGGATAGAACGGAGTGGTTTCCTTTTGCGGCACCTCCTGCACCTTTCCGAACAATTCGGAAGTAGATGCTTGGTAAATACGACAAGTCTTGTCCAAACCGCAGATACGCACAGCTTCCAACAGGCGCAATGTACCGACTGCATCAGCTTCAGCGGTATATTCCGGAACATCAAACGATACCTTTACATGGCTTTGAGCAGCAAGGTTATAAATTTCTGTAGGTTGCACCTCTTGTATGATACGAATTAGTGAACTTGAATCAGTCATATCACCATAGTGAAGATTAATAAGTCTTTTTCGTTTCATATCACGCACC
>JAGBUF010000219.1 GCA_017630975.1 Paraprevotella sp.
AAGCTGACGTTCTTGGTAACGGATAGGGAGTATGAAACATTCCTCTCGGATATTCGTGAAATGGGCGTGGTACATGTTCAGGAATTACAGCATGGTCGCACAAGCGAATCTTTGCAAGCAGCTCTAAACAAGGCAGACCGCTTTAAGTCGGCAGTAGCCTCTTTGGATTTTGCGAAAGAGACCTATGATAAAGGTGTGCAATACGAAGCATTGCCTGCAGATGTAGTAAGGGGCGCAGAGCTGTTGGGTTTGATTGAACAGAATCTGGAAAAGCATAATGCTCAAAAACATCAGATTGATCAATTGGAGAAAACTGTAGCCCAATTAGAACCTTGGGGGGATTTCGATCCCCAATCAGTCGCTCGATTGGAAGCAGTTGGTTGTTGTGTACATTATTTTGTCTGTGCAACGAAAATGTTCAAGGCGGAATGGCGTGATGAGTATTTTGCAACTCCTATATCTGAACATGGAGGGAAATGTTATTTCGTTACATTCTCAACAGATGTTCCGAACATTACTGCAGAAAGGTTGTACTTACCAAGCAAACGCTTGTCGGAATACCGTCTTGAATTAAAGAATGCATACGATAAGCAGGCAGAGAATGAAGCAGAATTGTTCCGCATTCAGGCAGAAGAACGTGATTCGTTGTTGGCTGCGATGACGGAGAATGAGAATGCGATATCTTTGTCAAAAGTTCATTTGAGTTCCGAGTCTTTGATTGGTGATTCGTTGAAGATGATGGTGGGATGGGTGCTGGCAGAGAAAACCGATGAATTGGCTGAAATGTTAGACCAGAAACACATGTTCTACGAAATTGAGGACCCGCAATACGAGGATGATGTACCGGTAAAAATAAAGAATGGATGGTATAGTTCTCTCTTTGAACCCATTTTGCGCATGTACTCATTGCCAAACTATCATGATTTGGATCCAACTCCCCTTTTTGCTCCTTTCTTTATGTTGTTCTTCGGAGTATGTATGGGAGATGCCGGTGATGGAGCCTTGATCTTCATCGGTAGTTTGATCCTCAAGAAGAAACTGTCTGATGACATGAAGGGTTTTGCTCATCTTGGTATGTTCTTAGGTGCAATGACAATTGTATGTGGAGCGTTGACAGGTTCCATGTTGGGTATTGACTTGACACAACAGGATTGGGCCTTCTTGGCGCCGATAAAGCCATATTTCATTAACGAGAACAACTTCAAGATTTTTGGATATAGTCCGATGATGGTTATTTCTGTTATTATCGGATTCATTCAGGTTCTTGTGGGAATGTGCATGGCTGCGACCAAGGCTGCCAAACTCAATGGATGGCGATTTGCTATCGGAAAGATGTCATGGGTAGTTGCATTGTTGACTGCCGTTGCATGTTTTGGTCTTCCTGCTTGTGGCGTAACATTACCATTGGCGATTACCTATATATTATATGGTGTCATCGGCATCTGTACTTTGGGAATATTTTTCTATAGCAAACCGGATAAGAATATATTCATAAACTTCGGTTCCGGTCTTTGGGACACTTATGGAATGGCAACCGGATTATTGGGCGACCTCTTGTCGTATATCCGTCTGTTTGCGTTAGGACTGACAGGTGGAGTGCTTGGCGGTGTGTTCAACACATTGGCTTTTGACTTGACAGAGAGTATGCCGTTGTGGTGCCGTTGGTTGCCATTGCTCTTAATCCTGCTTTTGGGTCACGGCATGAACTTTGCTTTATGTATGATCAGTTCGTTTGTACATCCGATGCGATTGACTTTCGTTGAATTCTTCAAGAATGCAGATTTTGAGGGAGGCGGTAAGGAGTATTCGCCATTTAGAATAAAAACATATAAAAAATAATTAATCAAATAAAATTTTAAATTTATGGAAATCATTTTAGGTTATTTAGGCTTAGCCTTAGTTGTAGCGCTTTCTGGTATTGGAAGCTCTTATGGTGTGACTATTTGCGGTAATGCCGCTATTGGTGCTTACAAGAAGAATCCTTCTGCATCAGGTTCTTACATTGCACTTTCTGCGTTGCCTTCATCACAAGGACTTTACGGTTTCGTAGGTTTCTTCATGTTGCAAAGTCATGTATATGTAGGAATGGATATGTTGACTGCAGCAGCTGTATTAGGTGCAGGTTTGGCATGTGGAGCTGTGGCATTGTTCTCTGCTATCCGCCAGGCCAAAGTGTGTGCTAATGGTATTTCTGCAATTGGTGGTGGTCACAATGCTTTTGGTACTACTATGGTACTTGCAGTGTTCCCCGAGTTGTATGCCATCTTAGGTTTGTTGGTATTGATTTTGATTGCCGGAGCAATACCTGCTGTAGCATAAACTTATTTAGAGAGAATATTTTGAATGCGCTTTCCTTTGCGAAGGCGCATTTTTTTTGTTCCATGGATAGAATTCTATTGCGAATTTACTATTTTTGTGCAATAAGGAATGTTTAGTCAACAAATATAAACAAATATAATATGAAGAGAAGTTTTATTCAAACAGCGGTCTTGTGTATATCCTTTTTGATGGTCGGTCATGTAGTAGCTCAAACAGATGTAACAGCCTCTTATATGACAAATCCCGATTTTGAAAATGGTGCGACAGGATGGATAGTAAGTGGAATGGTACCGCAAACCAACAATTCATTTACCAAAAAGAATGGTAACACCTATATGGAGAAATGGGTAGGTGAAAGTAGTCGAGTGGGTGACGCAAGCATAAGTGCAACGATAAAGGGCTTGCCAGCTGGTTCTTACACTTTAAAAGTTGCCGCGCAGAACATCATGCAAAGTAATCTTTCAGCACAACAGAGTGGTGCATGCATTTTTGCCGATGATAATGAAACCAAAGTGATGACAACTGCAGATTATTCCGTTGATTTCATCGTGATAGACGGTGTTGTGAACATCGGTTTTAAGGCTGTGGGGGCGACTGGGAATTGGTTGTGCTGTGATAACTTCCGTTTGGTTTATAATGGAGATGCCGCAGATGAAGTGTGGACGGAGTTTGCGCTGCGAATAGAAAATGCCAAATCGTTGGTGGAAAAAAAGATGGGTAATACTCGATTGTCTGCGTTGAATGCTGCCATCAGTACTGCTGAAATCACTATGCAAAATAAAGATAATGTAAATATTTCCAATCATGCAATGGCTTTACGTGAGGCGGTTGATGCTGCTGCCATTTCTGTGAAAGAATATGAAACTCTTCAAGCAGCTATTGATGCAGCCTTGTTGGTATATGATGCATCATTGCAAGGAACTGAAGCGTTTGATGCTGTGATTAACGAAGCGAAGCTGACAGTAGAGAATTTAGATGCCGATTCAAAAGCATTAACGGATGGTGTGTTGGCTCTCGAGAAAGCAACATTGCAGTTCCGATTGGATAATGCCACCGGAACAATCCCTACGGTAGTAACGGATACACGATATGCCAGAGGTTCATCTGTCATTTTTGGAAGAAGTACAGTAAGCGGAGTGGCGACATCAAAGATTCAAGAACAAGGATTTTGCTGGAGCACGCATCCGGAGCCGACGATATTTGATAATCGCACCACCCAATACTTGACGAACAACGGTAGGATATATCGTATGGAAGGTCTGACCCCTTCTACAGTCTATTATATTCGTGCTTATGCCTTGACAAAAGATTATGCTGTGGGGTATGGCGATATCCTGAAAGTCATTACAATTCCGAGAGGTACTATCGGTTGGTCGTATGACAATGGCGCAGATGCAGCTGCCAATGAGCGAATTAATAATGCTGTTGCTTCTGCTGTTGAATACTGGAATACATATACCAGTATTAAAGGTTTATATTTAAGTGTTCATTATGGTTCGGGAACCCCTACCGCTGATTGTAGCTATGGTGGTTGGATGCGTGTAGGACCAAATTCAAGTTATCAAAGAACCGGAACCATTATGCACGAAATGGGGCATGCCATAGGAGTTGGACAACATTCGGTTTGGTATGGTCCGGGTTCACCATTGCGTGAAAATGGAACTCGTGGAATATGGTTGGGTGATCGCGCAACAGCTGTTTTGCGTTTTTGGGACAATAGTACAACGGCAACAATGAATGGCGATGGTACTCATATGTGGCCATATGGTGTCAACGGGGCGCATGAGGATAATGGTAGTGAAGTGTTGTATATCGCCAACAGTTTGATAACCCAAGCGTTGGGCGAAGACGGCTTGCCGCCAACCGGTGGATTTGCAACGCCTGCGTATGTCTTTGAACAAGAAGATCATGTAAAATATTATATCAAAAGTGAGTCTGATGATTTCGGAGCCAATACGTCATATTTAACCATCAACAACAAAGGAATGTTGGAATGGCAAGCAATGGATGGTCAACAGGTTGTTGCTAACGATAGTGCAGCATGGTATATTACTTTCAATCCTCGTAATAGTTACTACCAATTCAAGAATGTTTCTACCGGTAGATTTATAACATATTATAGTACGGGACGTAACGGATTCAGAACTGCGGCTAAGGAGGTGGCTACAACCAATGAACAATTCCATTTGATGCGTTCACGTGTGGATAAAGTAATCGGAGAGGGTGCTAATAAGAAAGTATTGCGTGGTTATTGGATTATTCATCCAGAGAATGTACTTCATCCGACATGTTTTGTTCCTATGGCCAACAATAGGACGGAAACGGCAAGTTTTGATCTCGCCAATACAGCAGAAGATCAGCGTTGGTTGATTTTTACAGCAGACGAAATCAATGATGTTGAACAAGCATCAAAAAGTAGATTAAATACGCAAGCGTTAGACATGATTGAGAAAATTAAAGATTTGGCTGCAGTTCCACATGTGGAAGAAACGGAAGGTGCTGATGCCCTTTTGGCTTCTCAATTATTGGAGGTGGAAGGGCGTATGGCAGATGATAATTTGACTACATCTGATTTGTCGGGTATTCTTGAAGAGTTGAGAACGATGGTTGTAGAATTCTTGGCAGAGGTTACTCCCAAAAGTCCAACTCAACCATTTGATATTACATTCTTTATGGCAGATCCGTCATTGACCGATGCCGCAGGTTGGTCGGCAGTGCCTACAATCTCCAATTCTTGTGGAGAGTATTATCAATCTGCCTTTAATTTCAATCAAACTATTAAGTCAATGCCTGGCGGTACTTATGAACTAAAGGTGCAGGCATTTCAACGTCCAGGAACCTCTGCAGATGTCCATAGTAGTTATGTAGCCGGAAATGATGATGTAACTGCTGAGATATATATGGGAGGTGAAAGTGTAAAAATGAAGAATATTATGGCAGATGCACAGAAGTCAAAACAAAGTGCAGAAGATGTCAGTGTTGGCACAAATCCT
>JAGBUF010000220.1 GCA_017630975.1 Paraprevotella sp.
CAAGTCGTAGCAAATGTTCTATGGGTTGGTTCTTTGGGTTTAAACTGCACTTGATAATCAACGACAAAGGGGAAATCCTGAATTTTGTCTTTACGACAGGCGGTGTTGATGACAGAGAGCCATTGAAAGTGACGCGGAATTTATCAATGATGGGCAACTTTCTTTATTCTAAAATTATATCGAACTCACGTTATCTTAGAAACGATGTAGAAAACAATTATTTATGGAACATGGTTGCCAAAAGATATATTGAGTACATTGGCTCCATAATAATATAACAATAATGACGTGCTCAAGCACGTCATTATTGTTATATTCAACTCCAGATTTTGTTTGCCAGTATAAAGCTATACATCTTGTTTGCCAGTATTGAATAACCGCGATTAGGATGTACTCCGTCATCGGCATAGGTGTAAATATTCTTGCGATTTATACCGATAGTGTTGTACATATCGCAACAAGGGATGTGATTATACTCCACACACTCTTTTATTCTCTTCACCAACGATGGGAACGATAGACTGCCATAGGCATCTGACTGGTCGGTTCTGTAATCATCGCACCATACCTCACTTGTTGCCATTCTTGGAATGGGTGTAAAGAAATATATTGTCATATTTGGTTTTACAGACAATATAGAATCAATGATTTGGTTTATACCGCCGCATGTGTTTTGAAGAGGATTTGTATCGTTTGGGCTACCGAAAGTACTATTACTTAAGTCGTTTGAGCCTCCAAAGACTATTACAATATCAGTGTTTTCAATAGGATTTGCTTTTAACCTCTCAATAACAGCACTATTATTGTCATTCCTGTTTTCAGCAAGCCATGCAATAGCATTATCCACTATTCCCCAATCATTGTTTGCCCATGCTTTAACGAGATTTGAAATATCAACAGCACCATAAGCGTGTTGATAAGCAATATCAGTATCCGGGATTGTTTCTACAGGTTCTTTTCTTGTAGCTAATTGCGTACCACCTATACCACCTCTAACAACTGTTGCACCTGAAAGTTCTGCCAAATAATCGCCATAACCTTTGCCTTCAATTCCGTTAAATTCAGTAAGGCTGTCACCGAAACATACAATAGTCTTGCCGTTGAGCGGATTCTGTAATTCTCTTATACCATCAAGTTGTACGTTTAATGCACCTTTACCACCAACAACTTCGTATGAGTCATGAGTCGCAACGGTCGTATTCAGAAACAGATAATGTTCATTGTCTTGGACTATGAAATCCCCTTTCGTATATGCATCATTAAAATCTGCCTTTGTACGCACACGTTCACTGCTGCCTATGGTCGGATAATCCGTCAATGTACAAACATAATTGGCATAGCGCGCAGTGTATCTTATTCTCTCACCCGGATATATCGGAACCACAAAACCATTGTAGGTACTATTCGCTTTTGCAAAGGAAGTTCCATTCCAAAGAACATTGTCAAAGTCGTCCGATGTCAATACAATTGTTCTGTCTTTAGCACCGATACAAGCATTCAACTCACGCTTTGTCTGTGATAGTTCAGTTTGTATTGCAGTAATAACAGTATCAGTATCTTTTAACTTATTTTCCATCTCCTCAAAGCCCTCAACAAGTCCAAAACCTGAAGCCGTTATTTCATAATCACTATTGTCATATTTACTCATGTTAACG
>JAGBUF010000221.1 GCA_017630975.1 Paraprevotella sp.
CCTCATCCGTATAAACTATATTGCGAAAAGCCTTTCCTACTCCATTCTTGCTGTCATAAAAAACACTATCGCCCACCATTTTACGACCTTTATTCGTTAGAATTGAACGATCCAACAATATAGCCTGTTCTGTCTGTGTATTATAAAATCCGGACTCTGAATAAATATGATTATCGCCACTATCTATATTTGATGGACCTACAATTTCTGCGATACTACTTAATGTGTTATAATTCAACGTATCTGAAACAAGGACAAACCCAGGATTATTCAATTTTACATTATAGTTGAACACCGCCTGTCGTGTAGATGGGCTATATTGCCCCCAATCTGATGTCAATACATTTTCCTTATCAACCAACTTTCCTCCTTCAAAGAAATACCCCAAATCATATAGGCGATCATAGTCCAAGCTATCGGTATATAACTTAGACTCCCTATGAGTAAGTATTACATTATGACGGACCTTTGCCAACTGCTCTTGACCGTTATAGAACAACATATCCCCAACGAGATCCAAGGTATCACCTTGCAGCATCTTTACATGACCATAGGCATTGAAAGAATTTGTTGCTTGATAGAAACATGCGCTATCACAATACATCAACACATCCTCATGCCGGAATTGCACATTGCCCGTTAGGATTTGTGCACCGGGATGACGATACTCATCGTATCTCAGATGATCGGTATGTAATAATATTACTTTACTTTCTGCTTCTTCCTTGTCTTCAGCTTTTATCCCACTTGGGAAAAGCAAACAAAGAAAAAGACAACACAGAGAATGAATCATCAATTGATATTCTCTTCTATTTATATTATGTACTAATATACCACTCATTTTACCCAACCCGGATATTGGAATTCACAATCTCGCCAATCTTCATTGATTCTAATGTACGTGGTCCGCTGTTTTTCCTTGATCCACTGCTTAATTTTTTCTTCCTTCATCTTGGAGACAACGACATCCTTCAGAACCTGAAAGTCCTCCGCCATAGATGCACGATGTGCCTTGATGTAGGTCTTTACTTTTACAATGGCACAAACTTCTTTACCCTTACTATTTACCATCGTAAACGGCGCAGAAATCTCACCGGTTTTCATGGTTGACACTACTTTCGCTATTTCCTGCGGTAAATCTTGCATCTGGAAACGCGAAGTCCTAATGCGCTCTCCTGTGGTTTGATCAATCTTTAAGTTTGTCATCAAGCCATGATTCTTACGACTGTCCTTATCATCAGATAGATATGTGGCGGCCTCGTCAAATGTGAATTTCTCCTTTCGCAAATCTTCTGCAACCGTATCCAAACGTCCAAGAGCCACGTCAATATCAGCCGGGTCTAATTTAGGCTTACGTAGAATATGTTTTACTTTCACCTTATCCCCTCTTTTATCCACCAATTGTATAATATGAAAACCATATTCTGACTCTACAACTTTAGATATTTTTTTGGGGTCTGTCAGACTAAAAGCAACGCTCGCAAATGCGGGATCAAATTCACCTCTTCCTGCATAATCCATTTCTCCACCATAACGTGCCGATCCAGGATCTTCCGAATAAAGTATCGCCAAAGTAGAGAAAGAAGACTCACCCGAATTAACACGCTCTGTATATTCACGTAATTCCGCTTTAACCCTATCAATTTCTTCCTGTGGTATTCTCGGCTGCATCGTAATAATTTGTACTTCCACCTGCGCAGGAATCCATGGAAGACTATCTTCTGGAACTTCCTTAAAATAACGACGCACCTCTGCTGGAGTTACTTTCACGTCTTTCGTTAAATTTTCACGCACTTGCTGCACCGTATATTGTTCTTTTATAGACTCAAACATCATCTCTCTGATCTGTGTCATCGTCTTTCGGTAATATTCCTCTAATTTTTCCTTTGAACCGGCACGCATAATCAATTCATTCAATCGTTCCTCTACATTCGCAGACACTGTGGAGGAAGGAATATCAATACTATCCAACTGCGCCTGGTGTAAAAACAATTTTTGAATAGCCAATTGTTCTGGTATTACACAATAAGGGTTTCCCTGTATGTTGGCTCCGAATTCTAATCTGGCAGCCTCAACATCAGAACGTAATATAGCCTCATCACCAACGACCCATACCACCTCATCAATTACATTCTTCGGACTTTGAGAATATAAATGCATTTGTATTCCAACTATCAGGAATACAAATGCACACAACATCTTTTCTATTAATTTCATATCTCTTTTCAAAATATTACCCTACGAAGGTAATGCTTTAATCGATTTTATCAATGTTTGTTAACGGTATTTATCACCTCTTTAAATATTTCAACAGAATATCTTTCTCGTAGCTTTTGAACAAACTGCTCTTCACAAAAAGTTTGATAATCAGAAATCACTTCTCCTTGCACATCTGTCCAAACATCGGGAGACTTTAATTTCTTTCCATATACTGCAACAACGGGATATGTCTTCATTGCTTTTGGTTTTTCCTTTACTTTAAAAACAATGTTGTCAACATACTTGTTATCACCTTTTTTAAATAAATTCTTCTC
>JAGBUF010000222.1 GCA_017630975.1 Paraprevotella sp.
AGTATCGCCAATCTCATATTTTTCCAATCCTCCAATTGCACAAATATCACCGGAAGAAACCTCGTTGATTTTCTGTCGCCCCATTCCGGTAAAAGTGTGTAATTCTTTTATCTTGGTTTTTTCTTTGGAACCATCGCGGTGGCAGATGGTGATGTTCATTCCTTCTTTCAGTGTGCCTCTGTGTACACGTCCCACTGCAATACGTCCTGTGTAATTGGAATAATCTAATGATGTAATGAGCATTTGCGGCGTTCCTTCCAATTGTTCAGGTGCAGGAATATGCTCCAGAATCTTGTCCAATAGGTAGAAAATGTTGTCTGTTGGTTGACTCCAATCTTCTCCCATCCAATTATTTTTTGCTGAACCATAGATAACGGGGAAGTCCAATTGCTCTTCTGTGGCATTTAGGTCGCACATCAGGTCGAATACCATTTCATACATTTCTTCGGGACGACAATTGGGTTTGTCTACCTTGTTGATGACCACCACAGGTTTTAATCCTATTTCAAGTGCCTTTTGCAAAACAAAACGTGTTTGTGGCATGGGACCCTCAAAAGCGTCTACCAATAGGATGCAACCATCTGCCATGTTCAGTACACGTTCCACTTCACCTCCGAAATCGGAGTGCCCCGGAGTATCAATAATATTAATTTTGGTATCTTTATAATTAATAGATACGTTTTTGGAAAGGATGGTTATACCTCGTTCGCGTTCCAATTCGTTGTTGTCCAACATTAATTCTCCGGTTTGTTGGTTTTCACGGAACAAGTTTCCGGCCAACAGCATCTTGTCTACCAACGTTGTCTTTCCGTGGTCAACGTGCGCAATAATTGCGATGTTTCTAATGTTTTGCATACTTTTCACCTAATAACGGTGCAAAGTTACGATAAAATATTGGTTTATAATATGTAAAAACAAAAAAATCCGTAGAAAGGTTTGGAGAACAGAAAATATGTAGTAACTTTGCATCCGCTAAGAGAATTAATCGTTTTAAAAAGTCAAAATTATGTATTTAGACGCATCAAAAAAGCAAGAAATCTTTGGACAGTACGGAAAGTCTAACACTGATACTGGTTCTGCAGAGAGCCAGATTGCATTGTTTTCATACCGTATTTCCCACTTGACGGAGCACATGAAGCAAAACCGTAAAGATTATAGTACTGAAAGAGCTTTGACAATGTTGGTAGGTAAGCGTCGCGCTTTGTTGAACTACCTGAAGGATCGTGATATCGCAAGATATCGTGCCATCGTTAAGGCTTTGGGCTTGCGTAAGTAATACTTTCGCAGCTTGCGCTGAAGATTTAACCGCTTTCTTATTGAGAAGGCGGTTTTTTTATTACTTTTGCACTCAAAGTAAAACACCTTATTATATATAGTATGGAAAAAATCAAACGCTTTTTGCCGGATATGTTGGCAATAGTATTCTTCATTTTGATATCATTCTTGTATTTCTTTCAGCCTGTGTTGGAAGGATTGACCATTGTGGGGCATGACCATACAGCAGCTGTCGGTGCAGGGCGGGAAATGCAAGAATATCGAGAGCGTACCGGTGAGCGCACTAGATGGACCAATAGCCTGTTTAGTGGAATGCCAACCTATCAGATGGCACCGAGTTATGACTCTACCGAAACATTGGCCGGTTTGCAGAAAGTTTATCAATTGGGTTTGACCGGTTTTGTGATGTATGTGTTTATTCTGTTATTGGGATTCTATATTCTTTTACGTGCTTTTGATTTCAAGGTGTGGATGGCAGCGTTGGGAGCGGTGCTATGGGCATTCTCTTCCTATTTTTTCATCATTATCGGTGCAGGACATATCTGGAAGGTGTTGGCATTGGCATATATTCCTCCGACAATTGCCGGATTAGTGCTTTGCTATAAGGGCAAGTACTTGTATGGTGGATTGGTGACCGCCTTCTTCTTAGCTTTGCAAATCCTTTCCAATCATGTTCAAATGAGTTATTACTTCTTGCCGGTAATGGCTGCGGTAGCGTTGGCTTTTTTGATTCAAGCGATAAAGGATAAGAAGATGAAGGAGTGGTGGAAGGCTACCGGTGTTTTAGTGGTTGCAGCGCTTATGGGTGTGGCCATCAATGCATCCAACCTTTATCATACCTATGAATATAGTAAACATACGATGCGTGGTAAAAGCGAATTGTCTGCCAAGACCAGCACTCAATTGGATAATCAGACAAAAAGTGGATTGGATCGCGATTATATCACTACTTGGAGTTATGGAATCGGTGAGACATGGTCGTTGTTGGTACCCAATGTGAAGGGTGGCGCATCAGTACCATTGGTAGCGAGTAAGACTGCAATGAAAGAGGCAAATCCTCAATATACACCTGTGTATCAGGCGCTGACTCAATATTGGGGAGAACAGCCCGGTACAAGTGGACCGGTATATGTAGGTGCATTCGTTTTGATGCTTTTTGTGCTGGGGATATTTATTGTTAAGGGGCCGATGAAATGGTGTCTATTGGTACTGACATTATTTTCCATTATGCTCTCATGGGGTAGAAATATGATGTGGCTCACCAATTTGTTCTTGGATTATATTCCCATGTACGACAAGTTCCGTGCTGTAGCATCCATCCTGGTTGTAGCAGAATTTACCATTCCGCTATTGGCAATGTTTGCCTTGAAGGAGGTTGTGGAGCGTCCCGAAACATTGAAAAAAAATCTAAAGGCTGTATATATCGCCTTCGGTCTGACTGGTGGAGTGGCATTGTTATTTGCGTTGATGCCTGATGTTTTCTTCGGCAATTATATTTCTTCGTCCGAGATGGGAATGTTGCAAGGATTTGTTGAGAAAGGATATATTCCCCGTGAGATGTTTGCGTCTATCTTGGATAACCTGCACGAAATGCGCAAGGCTGTTTTCACAACTGATGCATGGAGGAGTTTTGCTATTATCTTATTAGGTTTATTATTGTTGTTGACTTATAATATCAAGAAAATCAATGCCAACGTCTTGGTAGGAGCTTTAATTTTACTGTGTCTAGTAGATATGTGGACAGTGAATAAACGCTATTTGAACGATGCTATGTTCGGTCAACCACTACCTAAGGTGAATACAGTTCCTAAGACACCTGCGGATGAAATGATTTTGCAAGATTCGGATCAGAACTATAGAGTCATGAATTTGGCGGGCAGTCCCTTCAATGAGAACAATACTTCATACCATCATAAGAGCATTGGTGGATATCATGCCGCGAAATTGCGTCGTTATCAAGAAATGATAGAAGAACATATCGCTCAGGAAATGGGGGCTTTTGCACGGTCAGCGATTCAAGCGCAGGGGGATTTGATGCAGGTTAATGGTGATTCCATTTTCCCCGTTTTGAATATGTTGAATATGAAATATGCGATAATGGGACAAGAAGGCGGTCAGACTTTCCCCATCTACAATCCTCATGCGGCAGGAAATGCTTGGTTTGTAAATGAGGTAATGTGGGTAACGAGCGCTGATGAGGAAATGCAGGCTTTGCATCATGTTAATCCGAAGCAGGTAGCTTTAATCAATGAACGTTATAAGGAAGCAATAGGTGAAGAAAGTGTCCAGCTTGTAGATAGTACTTGCATGGTGACATTAACCCATTATGATGCCAATGCGCTGACTTATGAGGTAAATTCTTCCAATGGTGGTGTGGTGGTGTTCTCTGAGGTATATTATCCTGATTGGCAAGCTACGGTGGATGGTGAGCCGGTAGACATCGCATGTGCCGATTATATCTTGCGCGCTATCAAGGTGCCGGGAGGTAAGCATACTGTTGAGTTCCGTTTTGATCCCCAAAGTCTGCACACTACTGAGGTTATCGCTAATGTGGCGCTTGTATTAATGATGCTGACATTCTTGTTTTTGGCAGGTAGGGAAATAAAAAGAAGACATAAAAACAAATAAGCTATGAAAAGACTCTTTAAACCAAGATGCATAGCACTGATAATGGCAGTGCTTGCTACAATTACAAATGTAAACGCACAGTTGTCTGCCGATTCACCATGGGTGTTGGAGGTAGATGGTACTTATGAAGTGACAGCAGAATTATTTGAATTCAAGGATTTGTATGCCACTTTTACAGCGCCATCGGATGGTGTGCTGTCGATGACTTATGTAGGAACTGATGAACTCAGTCTTTGTACAGATGCAACGTATGCTGAGTATGCGGAGATACAACCTGAATGGCAAGGCTCATTTTCACCGAAAGTGTTTATCTTGGATGTAAAAGAGGGGGTGACCTATTATTTCCATAGAAGTTTTATCATGAATTATGGTACGATAACCATAGAATTTGGAGCAGTTGCCAAGCCTTTGGAGTTAAAAAATGTTTATCCAATGGAAGGAACAATGTTGCATGCCTCCGATGCTCGATTATCTATTGAGTTCAGCAAACCGATTACCTATGGTACTACGACATTGTCCGTGGGTGATGTGAAGGAAACGCTGGTCGGTAATGGAATGATGAATCTTATTACTTACGATGTTAAAGCTGTTTTGATGAAATGGTATGGCAATGGAGTACTGAAAAAAGGTGATGAGGTGACATTGACTATTTCCGATGTATGCAATAGTGTTGATGCTGCTGATATTTATGGAACTGACGGTACATTTACCCAGAAATTTACAGTTGCGTCTATGCCAATTCAATTGATAGGAGGTACCAACTTGTCAGCGGGCATAGAACATCCGATGACAGAGTTTTTGTCGTATTATATGAATCCTACACTGATTCAAATGCAGTTTGATGGTGCTATTTCATTGAAGGAGGGTGAGGAACCGATTGCTACAATTACTTTTGGTGATATGGAATCAGACTATTACTATTCAGAGTCCATTCCACTTGATGTTAATGAGGCAGCTAATGGGCTCATCAGTATAGATATATCGGGTAAACTCCGTCGTATGGTGGATATGATTCCTAATTATACTGAATTAGAGGAGGATGCACGTCCAAAGAGTATAGTAGTATCTATCGATAACGTACATGATATTGATGGTGGATATGCATACT
>JAGBUF010000223.1 GCA_017630975.1 Paraprevotella sp.
CAACTCCAATTCTTGGCATAGATAAAATCTGCGTCTTCAAATGCTTTCATCTGATCATATTCCACTTTGGCATTCCCCACGAACAATGGATCCAACTCATAACCTTCGGGATGCGTCACCACAAAATCCACATCGGCAGCATTCATCCACTGTGCAAATGAATTAGGGACAGCCTGTGGCAGGGCTTTGGGGTGTGGCGCCCAAGTCAACACCACCTTAGGACGTGCATTGCGCTTGTATTCTTCAATCGTAATCAAGTCGGCAAAACTCTGCAATGGATGCACCGTGGCACTCTCCATGAAGAATACCGGTTTACCGGAATATTGGATAAACTGATTCAGTATTTTCTCTTCATAGTCATCCTTTCTACTCTCAAACGTAGCAAACGAACGGACACCTATAATATCACAATAGCTGGCCATGACAGGGATGGCTTCCAACAGATGTTCACTCTTGTCACCATCCATTACTACACCCCTTTCGGTCTCCAATTTCCATGCCCCTTGATTCACGTCAAGGACAATGACATTCATACCCAAATTCAACGCAGCCTTCTGCGTACTTAATCGGGTACGTAAACTGTTGTTGAAGAAAATCAACAGTGCTGTTTTGTTCCGTCCCAAATCGTGATATTTGAAACGGTCCTTCTTGATTTCAAATGCTTCATCCAAAGCCACTCTCAAATCTCCTAAATCCTGTACGTTCTGAAATATTCTCATTTTATTCTTTTTTTCATTTATGATATCAGGCCCGGATCTGTCCGTCACCTTTTATTAACCATTTATAGGTAGTAATTTCCTCCAATGCCATAGGTCCACGTGCGTGCAATTTCTGTGTACTAATACCTATCTCTGCTCCCAAACCAAATTGCGCACCATCGGTAAAAGAAGTAGGTGCATTGACATACACACACGAAGCATCTACCAGCCGACAAAAAAGATCAGCGACCTTTGGTTGCTCAGTTACAATACACTCGCTATGTCCGGAACCATTCGTGGCGATATGTATTATAGCTTCCTCTACATCCGCCACAGTCTTTATCGCCATTTTATAGTCCAAAAATTCTGTCCCGAAATGTGATTCATCGGCCTTTTGCAACAATTCTGAGGGATAAGAACCGCTTAAAGCAGCAAATGCCTTCTCATCTGCATATATCGTCACATGACTCTCCGACAATGGTGCACAAAGAAATGCCAAATCCCCCAAACGGATCGGATGCACCAACAAAGCATCCAAAGCATTGCACACACTAACCCTACGAGTCTTCGCATTGTTCACTATCGCTCTTGCCTTTTCCAGGTCGGCATACTCATCTACATAAGTATGACAAACCCCTGCACCGGTCTCAATCACGGGAATTGTAGCATTCTCACGAACATAATGAATCAAACCACTACTCCCTCTTGGGATAATCAAGTCAACATATCCTCTTGCGTGCAACAAAGCAGCTGTCGCCTCACGATCAGATGGCAACAGTTCCACTACATGAGTATCTACTCCAAACTTTTCCAACACCTCATGTATCACCCTTACAATGGCTCTATTTGATGCTTCTGCATCACTACCTCCCTTTAGTACACAAGCACTTCCGGCTTTCAGACACAGCGAGAATACATCGAAACTCACATTTGGTCTGGCTTCATAAATGATACCTATCACACCGAATGGAACACTGACACGAGACAACTCCAATCCATTGGGAAGTAAGGTGTGCTTCAGGACCTTTCCCAAGGGGGATGGTAACGTTGCCACCTTACGCATATCACAAGCTATTGCCTCAACACGCTCTTTTGTCAATCGCAAACGGTCGTATTTAGGATCGTCCTGCGACATCCTCGCCAAGTCCTCTGCATTGGCTGCAAGAATGGCATCACTCTGTTCTACTGCAGCATCGGCAACAGCATTCAATATCTCATTGACACGTACTGCAGACAATTGAAGCAATGTCCGAGACGCTTGTTTTACCTGTTCAAAAATTTTCTCTAAATTGACCATATTATTCCAAATACAGATAGTCATAATGTATCAGTGGTTTGCAATCGTGACATCCTACCACTATTTCTGCATCCTTACTATCATAAGCCACTCGTCCCACGCCCAGAACCCTTTCATCGGGAGACACCAGTTGGACCAAATCATCCTTCTCAAAATCACCCTCTATGCGTGTCACGCCTACCGGCAGAACACTCACCGCCTTTTCTCCGCAAACCACCTTTACCGCCTGCTCGTTCAAATAAATACGTCCCTTAGCAAACCCTGTACTATGCGCAATCCATTTCTTCACACTCGACACCGTTTCTGCTTGAGGAACAAAACGGGTATGGGTCACCTCGGACGAACGGAACAATAAATCCACCAATATTCCATCTCTTTTACCATTGGCTATTATCACCGTAATACCTTCGTCAGCCACCTTGCGGGCAATACTGCACTTGGTCATCATACCACCACGTCCGAACCCCGATTTTTCTGCATGAATGTATTCACTCATATCTTTATCCGGTTCTACTGTCGGAATAACCGTCACCCCTTCTTCACCGGGTTTCCCGTTATAAATACCGTCAACATTGCTCAATATCACCAACGCCTGCACATCCATCATGGTAGCCACCAACCCGGACAACTCATCATTATCGGTAAACATCAGTTCCGTAACACTGATGGTATCATTTTCATTCACAATAGGCAACACCCCATTCTCCAACATCACCATCATGCAGTTGCGTTGGTTCAGATAGTGACGACGGGTGGAAAAACTTTCTTTCATGGTCAGCACTTGACCTACAGCGATGTTATGCTCACGAAACAGTTCATAATAACGATTAATCAGTTTGGCCTGACCAACGGCAGAAAACAATTGTCGTTGATTGACATGATCCATCCGTCTACACTCCTCCTGAGAAAGTTGCAACTCACTGCGCCCGCTTGCCACAGCACCGGAAGAAATCAAAATGACCTCGACACCACGATTTCGCAATTCCGCTATCTGATCAACCAAAGCCGACATCCTTGTAACATCCAAAGTACCATCAGCACGTGTCAGCACATTACTGCCCACCTTGACCGCTATTCTCTTGTATTTCGTCTGCATTTGATTCTCTATTATTTAGATGCCCGCAATCCTTCTATAACACTGGCAGTAAAACCAGCTTCTTCCATGGCATTCAAGCCTTTGATGGTAATACCTCCCGGTGTTGTCACGCGATCAATCTCCGTTTCAGGATGCGAACCTTTTGCTTGAAGAAGTTCTACAGCTCCTTTCATGGTCTGCATCACAATCTTTTGTGCATCATTCGGATAAAATCCCAATTCAACCCCACCTTCCATGGCAGCTCTCAAATAACGCATGGCATAAGCGATTCCACATGAAGCCAGGGCTGTTCCGGATGCTATCATTGCTTCGTCCA
>JAGBUF010000224.1 GCA_017630975.1 Paraprevotella sp.
AATGGGTGGAGTCATAAGTATGCTCGCAGACAATGGAACTTGGTTGATAATAAAGAATTGTGTTACCATTATTTAGGTGATTTCGACAAAGCTATGCTGGAGGTAATTGGAAAAGAAAAGAATATACAGAAATCTCCAGTTGTAGAAATATGGCACAATGATGGTGATCAAGTATTGGCATATAGCAGAAATGACCTCATCTTTGTATTCAACTTCAGTTTCAACCGTTCATTCACTGACTATGGCTTCATGGCACCTGAGGGTGCATATGATATCATCCTCAATACCGATGCACCTGAATTTGGCGGTCATGGATTGAATGATGACAGCATCCGCCACTTCACTAACTATGATCAATTGTTGGCACGCGATCATAAGGGATGGTTGAAATTATACCTGCCGGCTCGTTCTGCCATTGTTTTAAGAAAAGTAAAAGAAGACTCTAAAAAATAAAACTATAATGCAATTTTATAGGAACAGTAATTTAAAAAAGACAGCACGGCTCATTCTTGGGCTGTGTAGTCTTTTTTTCTGCAGTTTTTCTTTCCTTTATCTCTATTGTCTGCAATCAGATGCCCTGACTTTGGCGCAACATATACTTTCTAAGGGACACACATCGTACTCGAAAATATGGGGAGCAGTGATTGTAACACTTGTATTACAACTATTGGTTATCCTATACAAGAGAACTCATTGGTACTCATTAAAGGCACAAGCCCTCTACTTCTTCCCATCATGTCTGATTCTTGGTGCAATGACCTGTTTTGTACCCACCCATGACGGGAACGTAATGTGGAACATCAATTGGTTGGCATGCAGTCTTTATGTAATCATTTATGGTATAATAATATGGATTTCTTTACATTTCCCGGACACGAGAAATGACAAGAGCAGTATACATCCATACTTATGGATCAATTTCGTATTACTTGCCATACAATTATGTATGGCTGCACATATCGGCAATACCAACGATGCCTACCACTATAGACTCAAGGTGCAGGAACTTGTTCTCGACAACAACGATACTGCAGCTTTGGAAGTTGGCAAAAGATCATTGGCACATGACAGAGAACTAACGGTTTTAAGGACATTGGCTCTCAGTCGGAGAGGAAATTTAGGTAATGCCTTATTTCATTATCCTCAGGAATATGGTAGCGAAGGTCTTCTTCCCAATACACAAGACACTTTTTTACACACACAGGCATACAGAGACGTTATATACAAACATTTGGGAGGTTATCCAGGTCAAAATATTTTAAGTACAAAGCAATTTTTGTCTTTACTCATCAATACTAAAACTGTTAAAAAATCGGCATACGATTATTTGTTATGTGCATATCTTTTAGACAAAGACATAGAAACATTCGTCAACATATTGCCACAATATTACCCGTCGAATGAAGGATTACCGAAACACTACAAAGAGGCTATGATCATGTACTTACACCATGAGGGCAAAACAGACCATGTATTATATGACAAGCAGACTGCTGACGCGTATCTTAAGTATTTAGAAATTAAATCCTCATTTAAAAACCCTGTGGAACAGAACAATCAATGTCGCAGGGAATTCGGACAAACATATTGGTGGTACTATGATTTTAAATAAAGAATAATACTTTCTTTTTCAAGAAACAGACACAAGTTCTATTTCAAATATCAATATGGAATTCTTAGGTATACCACTCACAGACTGCGTCCCGTATCCCATCTCTGAAGGAATATATATCTGCCACTTATCACCCACTCTCATCTGTGGGAGAGCAATTTGCCATCCAGCGATTAAAGTATTCAAACGGAAGGCATCAGGGTAGGGTTGTCCGGTATTATCATCAAACACCTTATTGTTAATAAGGTAACCCTTATAGTATACAGTCACTACACTATTGACATGAGGCGAAATGGCTTCAGCCTCACCACTTTTTATGATTTTATACAATACGCCTTTGGACAACTTATGGATATCAATTGCTGATGCCAAGTTTTCCAAATACGCTTTGTTCATTCTTTTGAAATCTTCTTTTTTACTCATATATATTATTTGAATAAAAAAGGCTGTGTCGCCTACGACACAGCCTATATTTAGATTTTATTGAAGATTATTCCTCAACAGCAGCCTGAGCAGCAGCCAAACGTGCGATAGGTACACGGAACGGAGAACAAGATACATAGTTCAAACCTACCTTATGGCAGAATTTAACTGATGTAGGCTCACCACCATGCTCACCACAAATACCACACTTCAATTCCGGACGTACTGAGCGACCCTTTTCAACTGCCATTTCTACCAATTGACCAACACCGTTCTGGTCAAGAACCTGGAATGGGTCAACCTTCAAAATCTTCTTTTCAAGATATACCGGCAAGAAGCTGGCGATATCGTCACGTGAATATCCGAATGTCATCTGAGTCAAGTCATTTGTACCGAATGAGAAGTATTCAGCGCGACTAGCAATACGATTAGCAGTAAGAGCTGCACGTGGAATCTCAATCATTGTACCCACTTTGAATTCTACCTCAACACCTTCTTCTGCGAAGAGAGCAGCAGCAGTTTCACGAATCACCTTTTCTTGTGCTTCAAACTCATACAAAATACCTGTCAATGGTACCATGATTTCAGGATGTGGATCGCCTCCTTCTTTCTTCAACTGAATAGCTGCACCAAGGATAGCTTTTGTCTGCATCTCTGTAATTTCCGGATATGTATTACCCAAACGGCAACCACGGTGACCCAACATCGGGTTAGCTTCGCAAAGACTGTCAACACGTTGACGGATATACTCAACTGTTACACCCATAGCCTTAGCCATTTCTTCCTGACCCTTCAAATCGTGTGGTACAAACTCATGCAAAGGAGGATCGAGCAAACGTACGTTTACTGGACAGCCATCCATCGCCTTGAAGATACCATAGAAGTCTGCCTTCTGATATGGCAACAACTTAGCCAATGCCTTCTTACGTCCTTCAGCATCTTGAGAAAGAATCATTTCACGCATTGCAACAATCTTCTCTGCTTCGAAGAACATATGCTCAGTACGGCAAAGACCGATACCCACAGCACCAAAATTACGTGCTACTTGTGCATCATGAGGAGTATCAGCATTTGTGCGTACAACCAACTTAGTGTATTTCTCGCACAAAGCCATCAAATCAGCGAAGTCACCAGATACTTCAGCAGCCTTGGTTTCAACCTTACCATTATAAATTTCACCCGTTGTACCATTCAAAGAGATATAATCACCTTCTTTCAATACAACACCATCAACTTCAACTGTACGAGCCTTATAGTCAATATTCAATGCACCAGCACCTGATACACAGCACTTACCCATACCGCGTGCCACAACGGCAGCGTGAGATGTCATACCACCACGAGCTGTCAAGATACCTTCAGCTACAGCCATACCGGCAAGGTCTTCAGGTGATGTCTCGATACGAACCATGATGACT
>JAGBUF010000225.1 GCA_017630975.1 Paraprevotella sp.
AATGAACTACGAATGGAAATTAGTAACTCCTACGCCGAAAGAGACGGAAGCGGCTAACCGTTTGGCTGAAGAGTTGAATGTCAGCCCCATAACAGGAAAGCTGTTGCTTGAGCGCGGTATAACGAATATGACTGATGCCAAAAAATTGTTTCGTCCTTCATTGACCGAGCTACATGACCCTTTCTTACTAGAGGACATGGACAAAGCCGTAGAACGTTTAAACCAGGCGTTAGGTGGAAAAGAAAGAATCTTGGTTTACGGAGATTACGATGTAGACGGATGTACAGCTGTGGCATTGGTCTATAAGTTCTTACAGCAGTACTCATCGAATATTGATTATTACATCCCCGACAGATACGAGGAAGGATATGGCATCTCTGTCAAAGGCATTGATTTCGCCTACGAAACGAATGTCAAACTGATTATTGTTCTGGACTGCGGAATTAAAGCGGTGGATGAGATTGCATACGCACAAGAAAAAGGAATTGATTTCATCATCTGTGACCACCACGTACCGGATGAAGTATTGCCTCCTGCTGTTGCTATCCTCAATCCTAAACGTACTGATTCTACCTATCCTTATCCCCACCTCTCAGGCTGCGGAGTGGGTTTCAAATTCATGCAAGCTTTTGCCAAAAGCAACGGCATTGAATTTTGTCAACTCATTCCTCTTTTGGATTTGTGTGCCGTTAGCATCGCTTCCGACATCGTACCAATCATGGGAGAGAACAGAATCCTGGCATATCACGGACTGCGACAACTGAATGCCAACCCAAGCGTTGGACTCAAAGCGATTACCGATGTTTGCGGGCTGACAGACAGAGAACTGAGTATCAGCGATATCATCTTCAAAATCGGACCTCGTATCAATGCTTCGGGACGAATGCAGAATGGCAAGGAGTCTGTTGCACTTCTCATTGAAAAAGATTACACTACGGCAAGAGAAATTGCGGAACAAATCAATGTATATAATGACCAACGCAAAGATCTTGACAAAAGTATGACAGAGGAAGCCAACCGCATTGTTGAGGATCTATATCAGGACGACGAACAACACTCTATCGTTCTGTTCAACGAGGAATGGCATAAGGGTGTCATCGGTATTGTTGCATCCCGATTGACTGAGGTCTACTATCGACCGGCTGTCGTACTGACACGCACCAACGACCTGGCAACGGGATCGGCTCGTTCTGTTTCGGGATTTGATGTTTATAAAGCGATTGAAAGTTGTCGTGATCTCTTAGAGAATTTCGGAGGCCACACCTATGCAGCAGGTCTATCCATGAAAGTAGAGAATGTTCCTGAATTCCGCAAACGCTTTGAAGCATACGTTGAACAGAACATCCTACCAGAACAGACATCAGCCATACTGAACATCAACGCACAACTGGACTTTAAAGATATCACTCATCGCTTCCACCACGAACTGAAGAGATTCCACCCTTTCGGTCCTGAAAACGAAAAACCACTTTTCTGTACACTGCATGTGTATGATTACGGTACCAGCAAGGTGGTGGGGCGTGAGCAGGAACATATCAAACTGGAACTGGTAGACAACAAGAGCAACAACGTAATGAATGGTATTGCTTTCGGTCAAAGTTCACAAGCACGATACATCAAGACGAAAAGTTCATTTGACATCTGTTATACCATAGAGGAAAACACACACAAACGCGGTGAAATCCAATTACAAATAGAGGATATCCGCCCCTCTACTGAAGAGTAAAAAACGGTTATGGAGGACTCTTATCTTTCCACCCTCAAACGCTATTGGGGTTATGATGATTTCCGTGGCATCCAACGCGACATCATCGAAAGTATCGGACGCGGTGAGGATACATTAGGACTAATGCCCACCGGAGGAGGGAAATCCATAACATTTCAGGTCCCTGCACTTTGTAAGGAAGGGATTTGCATTGTTGTCACACCGCTGATTGCTCTGATGAAGGATCAGGTGCGCCACCTTCGAAATAGAGGAATCAAAGCCGCAGCTATATATTCCGGACTATCACACGAGGAAATCATCGTCACTCTGGAGAACTGTATTTTCGGGAACTACAAATTCTTATATGTTTCTCCCGAAAGACTTTCGTCGGATTTGTTCCTGACTAAGTTACGCCACATGCAGGTGAGTTTCCTTACCGTAGACGAAGCACATTGTATATCACAATGGGGATACGACTTCCGACCATCATACACAAAAATCGCGGAAATACGTTCCGTGCTACCAAATATACCTATATTGGCACTGACAGCCACAGCCACCCCGAAAGTAATCGATGACATTCAGCGCCAATTGGCGTTCAAAAAAACGAATGCCTTCAGAATGAGTTTTGAACGTTCCAACCTTTCATATATAGTCAGAAGCACTGATGATAAGTTGGGGGAACTCATACACATCCTGAACAGCGTACCAGGGAGTGCCATTGTTTACACAAGAAGTCGCAGGAATACCAAAGAGATTGCAGAACAACTTCACATGGCTGGTTTAACTGCAACATTTTATCATGCCGGACTGAACGATGCTGAAAAGGACCTCCGACAACGGCAATGGCAAGAAGGGAAGTTCAGAGTGATGACCGCAACCAATGCTTTCGGAATGGGTATAGACAAGTCTGATGTCAGGATTGTGATTCACATGGATCTACCCGATTCCATTGAAGCCTACTTTCAAGAAGCCGGACGAGCAGGACGTGATGGGCAAAGGGCTTACGCCGTTCTTTTATACCACAAATTGGACAGGAGTAAACTACTAAAGCGGATATCCGATACCTATCCTGAAAAAGACTATATCCGACAAGTGTATGAGGATGTCTGCTTTTACCTACAAATGGCATTGGGTGACGGAATGAATGTTACCCGCGAATTTAATCTTGATGAATTTTGTCGCAATTTCAAACATTTCCCCATACAAGCAAACAGTGCTCTTCAAATCCTTACGAGAGCCGGTTATATTGAATATACCGACGAGCAAGATAATGCCTCACGCATCCATTTCTTATTGCAACGACATGAATTGTATAAACTCCGTGCGCTTCAACCATTTCAGGAAGAATTGGTCCAATGTCTGCTACGAAATTATGGAGGTGTTTTCAGTGACTATGTCTACATTGACGAACGTAGATTGGCTACACTGACAAACAGTACTGCCGACCGTGTATATCATGAACTGATCAACTTTGCTAAAAATGGGTTCATCCATTACATCCCTCATAAGAGAACACCATATATCACTTTCTGCTGCAAGCGAATAGAAAAAGAGCGTATCGTATTATCCGACGACGTCTACAAACATCGGAAAGAAGAATTTGAGAAGAGGATTGAATCCATGCTTTTCTATGCCGATGAAAAGGATTTTTGCCGTAGTAAAGTCCTATTACAATATTTCGGGGAAGAGGATGCCGTTCATTGCAAGGTATGTGATGTTTGTCGTGCCAAAAAAAAAGAAGACTCCAACAAACCGGTCGGCATTGAATCTCTCATTATGCAACTTTTGGAAGACTGCAAGCCTCATTCATTTGATGAATTCTCATTCCCGGGATTCTCGCGTGACGAGATAGGCATTATCCTTCGTCGTCTCATTGATGAAGAAATTATCTTGGTCATAAATGGACAGTTACAACTGAAAGAAAAACCGCTCTGTCCGGGAAAATAATAAAAAAAATGCATCTTTTTTTGTCCTTTGCTACAAAACTTATACTTTTGCAGTCATAAACATCAAGCGTGATGGCAACATATATTCACAAGATGGTGCTTGTGATATATCAGTAAGAACATAGGACAGTAAGGTACACCACATTGAAACCTTACCACATCCGGGGGTGCCTGCATGATTGTGCAGGCTGAGAACATACCCTTATAATCTGATCCGGATAATGCCGGCGTAGAGAAATGGTAACTATTTTTTATACACTAAAAGATTCAAAACAATGAAAAAGTTTTTTGTATCTGTCATGTTCATTTGTAACATGGCACAGACGATTGTTGCAGCAAACGAACACCCTGCAGATTCTTTGCTCTCTCATCACATGCAGGAAGTTGAAATCATCTCCACCCGTGCTACACGTACTACGCCAGTGGCATTCACCAACATCGGAAAGGAAGAAATCGAAAAAAAGAATTTCGGACAAGACCTACCTTATTTATTATCCGGCACGCCAAGTATCGTCACGACCAGCGACGCGGGCAGTGGTATCGGCTACACAACACTTAGGGTTAGAGGCACAGATGCCACACGAATAAATGTCACAGCCAACGGAATTCCTATCAATGACGCAGAAAGTCATAACGTTTTTTGGGTGAACATGCCGGATTTTGCCTCTTCCATCAAAGATATACAAATTCAACGTGGAGTAGGTACTTCAACAAATGGTGCCGGTGCTTTTGGTGCCAGCATGAACATGAAAACTGATGGTATAAATATTCTTCCATATGGAGAAGTCTATCTCTCATTTGGTTCTTTCAACACTCATAAAGAAACCGTAAAGGCTGGTACCGGTCTTATCAACGAACACTGGACTTGTGATGCCCGACTATCTAATATTCACTCTGATGGTTTTCTTGATAGGGCTGAAACCAACCTTCATTCTTTCTATCTGCAAGGCGGGTATTATTACGATCATGGTTCTATCAAACTTATTACTTTCGGTGGCAAGGAAAAAACTTATCACGCTTGGAACTACTCTACTAAAGAACAGATGAAAGCTTTTGGCAGGAGATTCAATTCTTGCGGTTACATGGGTGCCACTGACATAGAAGGAAATGTTATCCAACCTGAAATTGATTATGATTATGGTATAGCAGAGGCCAAAGACATTATTAGAGATGGTGGACATCTAAATTATTACAATGACCAGACTGACAATTATACTCAAACGCACTATCAACTTTTGTTCAACCATGACTTTTCTCCCTCATGGAACATGAACATCGGATTACATTATACGAAAGGTGATGGTTATTACCAAGAGTACAAGATAGGGCGTAAACTAATTGAATATGGATTACTCCCTTACACTCTGCCTGATGGAAGTCAGCAGAAGAAAAGTGATCTAGTCCGTAAGAAAGCAATGGACAACGGTTTTGGAGGAGCTATAGCATCAGCCAATTACAAAAACAAATATGTACGACTTGCCATCGGCGGAGGATACAATCGCTATAAAGGTCATCATTTCGGTAATGTCTTGTGGGTAAAAAATTTCCTCGGAAAAATCAATCCAAACGATGAGTATTATCGAAATACCGGAACAAAGGACGACGGTAATATCTACGTAAAGGCTGAATACGAATTTTTACCGGGTTGGAGTGGTTTTGCTGATGTACAATATAGACATATACGTTATCAGATTCACGGGAATAATGACAAATGGAACACAAATGCTCCCCAGTCACTTGATATTGACGAACGATTTGCTTTCGTCAATCCTAAGATAGGATTGAATTGGGAAATCAATCAACAACAACGTTTATTCGCCTCGTTCTCGGTTGCACACAAAGAACCTACCCGAAACAATTACACCGATGGTTACTTCCATCTTCATCCTAAGAGTGAAAGACTTTTTGACTACGAGTTGGGGTATAATTATAATAACAAGTGGTTTCATGTAGGGGCTAATCTATATTATATGGATTACAAGGACCAATTGGTTTTGACTGGCGAACTGAATGAAATAGGTGAACCTGTTGCTGCTAATGTACCGGAAAGTTATCGGATGGGTGTAGAATTAATGGCCGGTATTAGGACAAAAGTGGGTTTCAATTGGGATATCAACGCAACTATCAGTCGTAACCGCATCAAGAATTTTACGGAAACATTATATGGTTATGACTCAGATTGGAACGAACTTGATCCAATCACAATAGACCATGGTACAACACACATTGCGTTTTCACCAGATTTGATATTCAATAATAAGTTCAGTTATCATTACAAAGGATTGAATTGCGCATTACAAAGTCAGTATATTGGAAAACAGTACATGAGTAATGCCAATGTTGATGCGCATTTATTGGACCCATATTGGGTTAGCAATTTGTTCATTTCATATACTTTCAAATTGAAAAGATTAAAGGAACTCACCATTGGTGGTAGTATCTACAATCTTTTCAATGAGGAATATGAGAATAATGGTTGGGCATCGAGTGACTTTACAGGCCATATTGACGCAAATGGACATGTCATCATGGATCAACGGAATAATTATGCAGGATTTGCTCCCCAAGCCGGCATTCACTTTATGGGTAATATCAATATTAAATTCTAAAACCTCGTATAAACTATATAACTTCTAGGGCTCTAGAAATTCTAGAGATCCTAGAGGTTCTAGAAGTTCTAGACTTTCTAGAGTATCTAGAATCTCTAGAAAAAATTATTCCTTGCAAAGTGTGAGCACAAAAAAAAGAGAGAGCCTTCGGATTACAATCCAAAAGCTCTCTGCTCTCTGAAAAAAGGCGGCTACCTACTCTCCCACTTTGTCGGCAGTACCATCGGCGTGGGCGGGCTTAACTTCTCTGTTCGGAATGGGAAGAGGTGGAACACCGCCGCTATAGCCACCTGAATA